>NZ_MOWQ01000032.1:0-20697 GCF_002095565.1 Leuconostoc sp. BM2
CCCCGTTAACGGGCACACCATTCGGCTAGGATCATTTCCCGATGCCCGATGGTTAGTGAGCAACTATTTGGTAACAAATAGTCCAAACTCAGAATGGTATCGCGCTTATGGTAAGCCGCTTCTGTATCTATAAAGTACAGAAGCGGCTTTTTTGATTGAAAAATAGCTTGTTCATCGCCATTCTAAAAATCAGGAATTATCAATTAGAGAAAACAGGGAGAAATACGTATCATGAGTAAAACAACTAAATGGCTTGTTGGTGGTGTGGCGATCGTCGCTATCGCCGGCATTGCCTATGCCAGCTTTGGTCAAAAAACCAAAACAACTTCAAAAACCGTCACCATCGGTATTATGTCAGGTTCAAAACAAGATGCCAAAATCTGGAATAGAGTTAAAAAAACTGCCAAAGATCAGTATGGTATCACGTTAAAGTTCAAAGAATTTACTGACTACTCACAGCCTAACAAAGCGCTTGCGTCTGGGGACATTGATTTAAATGCCTTTCAACACTACGCTTTCCTAGCACAGTCAAACAAATCAACAGGTGACAAAATCGTGTCAATTGGTGATACTGTCATTTCACCAATCCGTTTGTATTCAAAGACATATACAAAAGTCTCACAGTACAAGTCAGGTGACACCATTTCTGTTCCTAACGATCCCAGCAATGAAAGTCGCGCGCTTTATGTTTTAAAAGCAGCAGGATTAATTGATCTCAAATCTGGTTTAACCCTAGCAACTGTTAAGGATATTACCAAGAATCCAAAAAATCTCAAAATTAAAGAACTAGCCGCCGACCAAACAGCTCGCTCACTCTCAGATGTGCAAGGTGCAGTGGTCAATGGTACTTATGCCGATTCTGCTGGTTTAGATTATAAAAAAGCTATCTTTGTTGAACCCTTGAACAAAAATTCTCATCAATGGGTCAACATTATTGCCGCTAACAAAAAAGACAAGAACAACGCCACTTACAAAAAAGTAGTTAAAGCCTACCAAACAGAAGCTACTAAAAAAGCCATTAACAAGCAATATGATGGTGTTGAACTAGCTGCTTGGGACGCTGATTTTAGTAAATAAGGATGTGATTCGAGGTTAACCCATCACTATTATGAGGAAAATATTATGAGTAAAAAAACAAATTGGATTATCGGCGGTATTGCCGTCGTCATTGTTGCTGGTGCTATTTATACATTTGGTCATGGTAGTAAAAGTCAATCAAAGACTGTTACGATTGGTGTTATGGCTGGATCAAAGGAAGAAGATCAAATCTGGGATGCCGCCATCAAGACCGCAAAAGACAAATATGGCATCACTTTAAAAACAAAAAAATTCACTGACTATTCACAGCCTAACAAAGCATTGGCCGACGGTGATATTGATTTGAATGCCTTCCAAAACTATCCATTTTTAGCCAACTGGAATAAAACATACAAAACAAATATTGTTTCAATTGGTGACACTTGGACAACACCTTTGCGCTTATATTCTAAATCATATAAGAAAACATCTGAATTTAAAACAGGTGATCAAATCGTTGTGCCTAATGATGTCACTAATGAAAACCGTGGCATTCATTTATTAGCTGAAGCTGGTTTAATTAAAATCAAAGATACTAATACGGCAACGCCAAAGGATATTACATCAAATCCTAAAAAACTACAAATCACACCAATTGACGCGTCACAGACAGCCAAGTCGTTAGACGATCCCAAAATCGCCGGTGCAGTCATTAACACTAACTATGCTATTTCTGCCAAATTAGACATTAATTCAGCAATTTATGTTGAAGGGCTTAACAAAGACAGCGAACAGTACTTCAACTTTATCGCCGCTAACAAGAAAGATAAGAACAACGAGACCTATAAAAAAGTCGTGAAATCATTACAAACTGCCGAAACTAAGCGTTTGGTTAAAAAGTTCTATGGTACAGCTGAAATCACTGTTTGGGATTATAAAAAGTAATACATGCGCTTTTGCGCGTACATAGTTGTTGCGGGAGGACTAATAATACATGAGTATCAGAACACAATATTTAGCGCTATTGCGTGATTTGGTTGCATTACCTAGTGTTTCAGCAAAACATGAATCACTACCAGAAACTGCTAAATTAATTGCGGATGCACTACGCGGTTTAGGAGCCGAAGTTTTATATGATGATACCTACTTTGCACCTTTCATCATTGGCAAATTAACTAGCGCTGTTTCCAAGGCGCCAACAGTTATCATTTACAATCATTACGATGTTCAACCAGCAGAACCACTTGACTTGTGGGACAGCAATCCCTGGCAGCTGACAGAAAAAGATGGTAAGTTATATGGTCGTGGCGTCGATGATGACAAAGGCAACTTGACAGCAAGACTTACTGCCGTGGCTGAGTATTTATCTGAACATAACAATCAGCTACCGATTAATATTACCTTTATTATAGAAGGTTCCGAAGAAACGTCATCTCAACATCTCGACGATTATTTGGCTAAGTATCAGCAACATCTATCTGGTGACCTCGTTATCTGGGAATCGGGTGGTAAAAATGCCAATGAGGAAGTAGAAATATTTGGTGGTAACAAAGGGATTGTGACTTTTGATGTCAGCGCGAAAACAGCTAGTCATGATCTGCATTCGTCACTAGCCGCTGTTGTAGATTCTGCTGCTTGGCGTTTGACACAAGCGCTTGCCACATTGTACGATGACAATGGTCACATTAACGTGTCAGGATTTTATGATGATGTTACACCCCCTAATCATCGTGAGATACAGTTGGTATCAGCATTGCCGCTAACACATGCAGCATTAGTTGCGCAACATCAAATCACTGTACCACTTTTGACTGACAAAACTGGGGATGATTTGAAGTCAACTTTGTATTTTTCACCTACACTCAACATTGAGGGTATTGACAGTGGCTACGTTGGTGAAGGTGTAAAAACTGTCTTACCGGCCAAAGCATCAGCCAAACTTGAAGCACGTTTGGTTCCGGGAATGGATCCTGACAAAACGCTCCTTCAAATTAAACAACACTTCCAAAGCCGCGGTTTTTCTGATATTCTGGTGACTAAGACATTGGGGCAGCCTGGTTATCGTAGTGACATGTCAGACCCAGAAATTTTACGTGTTATTGATGTCACAGCGCATTACTACAAAGCGCAACCTGTTGTTATCCCAACATCCCCCGGCACTGGTCCTATGTATTATATTCATGAGGCATTGGGTGCCCCAATTGCCAGTTTAGGAATTGGTTATGCCAATACAAACGACCACGCACCAAATGAAAATATTCGCCTAGATGACTACAATCAACACATTGACGTCATTAAAGCACTAATTAGGAGTTATGAAAAATGACAGAAGAACCAATTATTAAACTAGACAATATCAATGTCACTTTCCATCAAAAAAAGCGGACAATCACTGCTGTTAATAATGTGACTGTTCACGTTAATCGTGGAGATGTTTACGGTATTGTTGGTTATTCCGGCGCTGGTAAATCAACCCTTGTTCGCGTTATTAATTTGTTGCAAGAGCCAACTAGTGGTTCTGTGATTGTTAATAACGAAACGTTTTTTCAAGCAACAGATGAAAATGCTAAAAAAACAATCATTGGTGGTAACGACTTACGTGATAGGCGCCGCAAAATCGGTATGATTTTTCAACACTTTAATTTACTCAACGAACGGACAGTCACTGAAAACGTCGCGTTTGCCCTACAACATAGTCCATTAAAAGAAGACGAAAAAAAGGCAAAAGTAGCAGAATTGCTTGAGCTAGTTGATTTATCAGATCGCGCTGACCAATTTCCTGCTCAATTATCAGGTGGGCAAAAGCAACGTGTTGCCATTGCCCGCGCCTTGGCAAATGACCCAGAAATTCTAATTTCTGATGAAGCTACTTCGGCTTTGGATCCTAAAACAACCAATCAAATTTTGGCGTTGCTCAAAAAACTCAATCAAGAATTTGGTTTGACGATTGTTTTGATTACGCACGAAATGCAGGCTGTTAAAGAAATTGCTAACAAAGTTTCGGTCATGCAAGATGGTGAAATTATTGAAAGTGGTTCGCTATTAGAAATATTTGCGCAACCAAAAGAACAGCTCACACGTGAATTTATTGAGACGGCTACCAATATTGATAAAGCAATTGAAACAATTAGTCATGAAGCGCTTGTTCACAATTTAAAAGATAACGAAGTCTTTGCTCGCCTTTCTTATGTTGGGGACACAACCGATGAACCGCTGATTGCAGGGCTATTCCGTGATTTTAATGTTACCGCTAATATTTTGTACGGCAACATTGAGATTCTGCAAGAAACACCTGTTGGCTCATTGTTGGTTATTTTATCAGGAGAAACATCACAACTGCAAGCTGCACTCGGTACATTGCGTGACCACCATGTGACAGTTGAACTTATTAAAGGAGGCCAATCATTATGAACCAATGGTTTGCACATACTTTCCCTAATGTAATATATCAAGGCTGGGGTGGCGACACTGGTTGGTGGACTGCAATTGTACAAACGCTGTACATGACATTTTGGTCTGCTATTTTTGGTGGCCTTTTGGGTCTGATTTTCGGTATTGGTCTTATTATTACCGCGCCAAATGGTATTGCCCCAAGTAAGACATGGTTTTGGATTTTTGATAAAATTGTGTCCTTCTTCCGTGCCTTACCATTCATCATTTTGTTGGCGGCTATTGCACCTGTCACCAAAATTATTGTTGGTACACAAATTGGCACAACCGCAGCGCTTGTGCCATTATCTCTTGGCGTCTTTCCATTCTACGCACGACAAGTTCAAGTTGCTTTATCAGAAGTTAGCGGTGGTATCGTCGAAGCTGCACAATCAGTTGGTGCATCTTTTTGGGATATTGTGTTTGGCGTTTACTTACGCGAAGGTCGTTCCGAACTGGTTCGTGTTTCAACCGTCACTTTAATTAGTTTAATTGGCTTAACGGCCATGGCTGGTGCCATTGGTGCTGGTGGTTTAGGAAATATGGCCATTTCGTATGGTTATAATCGTTTCGCCACTGATACAACGCTAGTCGCAACATTGTTAGTTTTGATCCTAGTCTTAGTAGTACAAGTCATTGGTGATATTCTTGTTAAACAACTCAATCATAAATAATAAAAAGCTGATATCAATCAAGATATCAGCTTTTTTAACGTGTAATTGTCATTTCAAAGCGTTCACCAACATAAAATGAACGTGAATACTCAAATGGCATATCATTTTGATCATATGAAACTTGACGTACTGACAGAATTGGATCACCACGCTTAATATGGAGTAATTCTGACAAGCGTTCGTTGGCTAAACTCGCCGTGATTGTTTGCTCAGCGCGACCCGGATTAATGCCTGCCTGCTCGAGCGTTGCATACAACGATTGCGTTAATTGACTACGTGTAAATGCTTCAACTAATTTAACCGGCAAGGTTGTCTGTTCCAACAAAATAGGTTCATCATCACCTAAACGCAGACGTTCCATAACCAATACTTCATCAGTCTCCGATAGTTGTAAGTGCTCCATTTCCGAAGCAGATGGTGTTGTTGTTTTATAACTGACAGTCACCGTGCGTGCTTGTCTGCCTGTGGCAGCCATCAACTCCGTGAAACTTGTGACACCGAGCGCACGTTCAGAGACTTTCTTTTCAGCAACATAGGTTCCCGAACCCACCTTACGTTCTAAAATGCCTTCGTCCACCAACGTCTGAATTGCTTGACGCAAAGTCATCCGCGACACATCAAATTCCAGTGCCAAATCACGCTCAGCGGGCAAACGTTTTTGAGCTTCCCACTCACCAGCTTCTATTCGTGACAATATTTGATTGTGAATTTCGATGTAACGCGGTTTAGCCATTAATTCTCCCTTGCGAAGCGACGACCAAGTGAGTATGTCGCTTGTAATTCCATGTCTTGATTAAAAATATTAAAATCAGCATCTTTACTTGCTGACAAATCACCTTTTTGTGTCAAACCAAACTCACGCGCTTGATTGACCGAACTCATTTGTACAGCATCGCTAATATCAGCACTTGTAAAGCGTTGAATATCAGCAAAAGCATCATCATAGGCTAAAACAGAACCGGCTAAATGTCCATTTTCTAAGCGTGCTTGTTTGTCTTTAACAATTACTTTTTGTCCGCCCAATTCTGATTCGCCATTACCTAATCCTTCGGCGCGCATTGAGTCAGTCACCAAATCAAGACGTTGTGCCCCTTTGACTTTGAAAGCCAATTGCAGCATATCAGGAACAACATGGAAACCATCAGCGATTAATTCACCTGTGATTGATTCTTCAAGCATACCATGACCTGTAACACCTGGTTCACGATGGTGTAGTGGTCGTTGTGCGTTATACAAATGTGTTATGTGAGTAGCACGAGAATGTCGTAATTGTTCACGAGTTGCATTAGAATGGCCAATTGATGGCACAATGTGATGTTGCAACATGAATGCCTCAAAATCAGGCAACCCACCATTTTCAGGCGCATAAGTTACCAAGCGTATGCGTTCGCCAGAAAGTGCATACCACTTTTTGAGTAATTCAGTGTTTGGATCAATAATATATTTTTCAGGCTGTGCACCCATAAAAACTTTGTTAATAAAAGGGCCTTCCAAGTGAATTCCTTGAATCACTGGATTTGTCTTAGCAACTTGATCGATTGTCTTCAACGCACGTTCAATATTTTCAGGTGATTGCGTCATTGTCGTTGGAAATAGTGACGTAATGCCTTCCGTCACCATTTTATTGACCATCTCGTTAAGCTTGTCGGGATCACCGTCCATCGTGTCTAAACCGTAACCACCATGCTTATGAACATCAATGAATCCTGGCACAACCAGTTGACCAGTTGCCTCGTCAATGACCTCATCGTCAGCTCGCGCTGTGAAATCAACCATGTAGCCAACTTCCTCAATTGTGTTAGTGAAGCGCATGTATGCGTCTGGCATATGCTTATAGCCTGTATACAAGTCAATATTCTTAATTAATTTTGCCATATCATCACGTGGTACGGCGTTTTAGACGCCGCAGCACTTTCCTCCTCTAGCCTTTATAATTTAAGTATAATTGGTCTAGACCTATTTTGCAAATATTTTATATAATTGACAATGAAAAAAAACGCCTCAGCGTTAGTTTCTGATTCGTGATTGGTTTTCAACCATTCCTGCCGCGAATTTATGAGCTACCTTAGAGGCCGCCGCTGCTGCTAAAGCACCCACAATATCATCTGCAAATGTCGTCACTGCTTCGCTTGTTTTTCCCTTGCGATCAAGTTCACCAACCAGTCCAACTTTTAGTTTGTCGATGTAACCATAGTTTGTCACACCAATCGTATCAAATGACATAGCAATTGCGGTTCCGATTGTCTCATCAACGCCAAACAAGCCATCATCATGTTCGACTAAATCTTGCAGCGGTGCTTCTAGTAAATGTTCTTCAGCCAAGCGATCTAATTCAAGTCCAACCCATACTTGATGCTGAACCACGCGCTTATGTAAAATACTTTCCACCGCAGCTTCTACTTGTGCAAGTGTCAGACCTGCCACGTATGATTGTTCATTATCATAAGCAATTTGGGCGATATCTGTCACCGTAATATGGTGCTGTGCTAATTTTTTAATTGTGTTGTCGTAAGTTGCATACTGCATGTGTTTGCCCCCTTCTGTGTTTTTCTAGTATACCGAAATTTAATTTTGAAAGCTATCATGAAGACAAATACTGTCACAACAACATTTTGATATTATCAAATCACGCTGATTAATGTCACAAATGAAACGATTATTTTTTCATTATTCTAACTGAAACGCTAATTTGCTGTCATAAACAACCTTGATATTTTCCAAACATGGACACGAAACTTTCACTTTTTGAATCGCAACTGAATGCTTGAACAAAATAGCAATCGTTTCAAAAATACTGCTTGCAAAAGAGAGACATTTTCTGTAAAATATATAGAGTAATTGCCCCTTGGCCAAGCGGTAAGGCGGTGGCTTCTGGTGCCACTACGCGCTGGTTCGAATCCAGCAGGGGCAATTTTAAAAAGGTAATCAACTTTGAGTTGGTTGCCTTTTTCATTGACACAATGTGCGTGGTGGCACCATTGTTGCCATGAGTGTTCCATTAAATCAAGATGCTGGTTACGCCCATTTCACTTGAAATTAAGATATAATATGCCCTAGGAGGTTTTCCATTTATGCCAGAAATTATTTCTCGACCCATTGTCACGGTAACAAATGTTATTTGGAGTTATGATTTTACAACCGAAGAAGTTGTGGTACTCTTGGCTAAAAAAGCAGACGAGCCCTTTAAAGGTTATTGGAGCTTACCTGAAACATTTTTAAGATCAACAGAGGATGCTGATTCAGCAGCTCTAAGACTTATCTCAGACAAAATTGGTGTCCAACTGGATAGTTTTCATACTGAACAACTCGCAACTTTTTCATCAGTGGTTCGTACTAAATCAGACCGTCAGCTTGCGTTAGCATACATGAGTTTTTTGCCAAAAATGCCAGAGCTGACGCCAGGTGTTGGTGCTGTAAATGTTGCTTGGGTCCCAGTCAAAGCTCTACAAAATAACTTTTATTTAGTTCATCCCGAATTCTCTATTAAATTACCGAATACCACACCAAATGATTTTTATCAAAATCTGACCGTTAAAAGTAACCAGTCACAATTAGCTTTTGATCATGAATTGATTATTCAAACTGCCATCACTCGTGTTCGAAACAAACTTGATTACGCGCCGTCGATTCTAAGAATCCTTGGCAACCACTTTACACTCAAAAATGCACGTAAAATCTTTGCTAATTTTCTTGGTATCTCCGAATCAGCAATTGATAATTCCAATTTTCGAAAAACTCATGATCATCTTTTTTTTGAAACTGGTGCTGTTACCACAGTGGGAAAAGGACGCCCAGCAAAGCTCTATCAATTAAAGTAAAATTGACTTTTAATTAATATCATGATATTCTTAACTCCAATAAAAGTATTTAATACTTAAAAGGGAGTTTTTTTATGTGGTCATCTTTTACACGAAAAACGTTATTAATTATCGGTACCGCTTGGCTATTTGATGCACTGGATGTGGCTTTGCTGTCATTTATCATGCCAATGGTAAAAGCGCAGTGGCAGCTAGAAGCCACTCAAACTGGCCTATTGTCTTCGATGACAGCTATCGGCATGGCTTTTGGTGCCATATTGTTTGGTAAAGCTGCCGACCACTTTGGTCGAAAAAACGTCTTAACAGCCAGTCTTATCTTATTTTCTCTGGGTAATTTAGCATTAGCATTTTCCCCCAATTATCATTGGTTTTTAGTTATTCGTTTCATAGTTGGTCTCGGTCTGGGTGGCGAATTACCTGTGGCCGCTACTTATTTGGCTGACCATTTTAAAGGAACCGTACAATCGCGCTTATTAATTCTAGCAGATAGTTTTTGGGCAGTGGGTTGGCTCATTGCATCCGTATTAGCATTCTTTTTTGCTAATAGCCTTGGCTGGCGTGGCCTATTAATACTAACCGCAGTTCCTGTGTTGTTTGCCCTAATCTTGCGCAGCAGACTAACTGATGCACCCACACTATTAAAGAAATCACCCACTTTAATCACAAGTTTAAAAGTAAATTTGAACTATCAAACTGTTCTATTATGGTTGACTTGGCTAATGGTGATGTTTAGTTACTATGGTATGTTTATGTGGCTGCCAACAATTTTAGCCAGCCGCGGTAACACTTTGGTGACTGGCTTTGGCTATACTGTTCTCATTACACTTGCACAATTGCCTGGTTATTTTGTTGCAGCGTGGTTAATGGGGAAAATACAAGTACGTTGGGTCTTCATCATTTACATGTTAGGGACGGCATTGAGTGCTTTTGCCTTTGGACAAGCTGATAGCATAACTGCAACCATACTATTCGGCAGCTTGCTCTCATTTTTTAATCTTGGTGCTTACGGCACAATTATTGCAATGACTCCGGTTCAATACTTATCGGAATATCGTGGTACTATGACCGGTATTGCCCAAGGAATCGGCCGTTTAGGTGCCGTGGTTGGACCTTTATTTGTTGGCTGGTTGTTAGATTATCATGTTTCTGTTAACCATATTTTTACTATTTTCATGATTTCTCTCTTTATTGGCGCACTGGCTGCAGTTTTTTTGCCTGATCGCATGAAAGCATAAAAGGATATTATGAGCATGTTGAAAGATTATTATACATTTAAAAGCCCAAAATTGACGATACAAGTGCTGACAATTGCAGCATTGATGTTAACACTTGATATCATATTATGGAAAATTAGTATCGGCCCTAGCTATTTTCAAGTAGCTTTAGGATTTATTTCAATGGGTCTAATGGGCTATTTTCTTGGTCCGTGGTTGGCCGGCACAGTTGAATTGATGTCCGACTTTTTAAGTAGCACCGTTTTTGGTGGTTCATCTGCTTTTGCTTGGCAATTCTTAATAGGCGCTTTCCTAGGTGGCGTGGTGTATGGCGTGTTGCTTCATGGGCACAAATGGTCATGGATTAACATCGTCGTCGCCCACTTAATAATTCTTGGCCCCATCAGTCTTTTACTCGATACTACAATTGTTTCTTTTGTTTACCATATAGACTGGCGTGTCGTGTTCATCACACGCGCTGTTCGTAACTTCTTTACATTTTTCATTGAAACATTTGTATTAATCAGTATACTAAAAGGAATTGAAGCCAATAGATTTTTGAGAGAAATCAAGCATAATTTGTAATACCATGGTCAATGATTTTTGCTATCAGGCTAAACATACGGATTAATTTATAAAACGTCACATTCCCAATTAGTTGATATCATTGTTTATCTTGATAGCTGGCGCCGTACTTTTTACCCATGACTATTGTCTACTTTATGGCACGATGATACGCTGCAAACGTGGCGCAAAATGATTCATCAGTGCAACAATACTAACACTTGAATACTGAGCCAAATCGGGCAAAGTCACTGATTGAGCCCCAACACTGCCAATTAACGTCACTTGAACACCAATATTAACTGGCTTATCGACAAAAATCATCGTCTGGTCCATCGCCACACCACCAGCGATATGTCCGACTTGTCCATCAGCTATTAAAATGCGCATACCATCAGCATTAAATGGATAACCGTCCGAGTGCCCAATCGGAATCGTTAATAACCACCCGTCGTGTTTCGCGCGATAATCTGCACCATATCCCACCGCTTCACCAGCTTTAATCGGCTTACTAAAAATAACTTCAGCGGTTAGTGCAAGTACAGGTTCCAGTTCAAACGGCATCGGCATGGTTGGTTCAGATGAATCAATGCCAAATAAGCCAACACCTAAACGCACAATCTCAGTATCCACTTTATCAGCGTACCAAGTGGCCATACCAGTATTAGCGAAGTGTTGTTCCTTTGGTTGTGCAGGTAAATTCTGAGTTAAACGTTGCCATTCTGATATTTGAAAATCAACATACGTCTCATTCGGTGTATCTGCCGTAGCAAAATGCGTCCAGAGGCTTTGAAATTCTAATTGTTTCGAAACAACTACTTCTTGAATCGCTAGTACCAATTGGTCACGTTCTTTGAAACCAATACGATTAAGTCCTGTGTCAACCGGCAACGATACTTTCAGGTGTAATGATGTGTCAGCTAAAACTTTGACCGCTTGTTGAATAGTCGCTAGTGAACTAAATGCCAACGTAATATCTCTTTGTGCGGCTAAACGGACAAACTGCGAATCCGTGAGGCCTAACACATCAATAGGCTGTTGATAGCCCAAATCGCGTAATGCTAAGGCTTCATCCAGCATCGCCACGCCAAAACGAGTTGCGCCAGATTGGATACTCAACATCGCCATTTCTGGTAAACCATGAGAGAACGCATTGGCTTTCAAGACAGCCATCACTTGTTGTGCATGAGCATGATTTTTGATGGCTGCCACATTGTGCGCAACAGCTGAGCGAGATAAGCTCACTTGTGCATGACGATGCAATGCTACGTAATTCATATTGTCACACTTTCGTTAATAAAACGCGCCAAACTCGGAACCTAGCGATGGATAAGCATAAATATTTGCTTGTGTATCTGCTAAGGTTCTTTTGTCGTTGATAGCGGTCACAAAATAGTTGATTAATTCTTCTGCTTCCATGGCAATGACACTCACGCCAACAATCCGCCCATTTTGATCCAGCACTGTACGAATTCTGGCGTTGTCATGATAGCGATAGAAAGTAATGACTTGACTCATATCAACATCAGTGACACGATAACCTAATTGCTCTGCTGCCGCAACCGGTATACCTGTTTGCGCAATACGTGGTGATCCAAACACTACTGCAGGCATAGTTGGAAATGCAATTGGGTCGGTTATTTTTTGAGCTATAAGTTGTGCAACATAGCGTCCTTCATAATTACCTGTGGGCACTAACTTTGGCGCTGGACTACCACCCACATCGCCAATTGCGTATACATGCGGATTGCTTGTCCGTAAATAGTCATCAACTGGAATATCGGCTTCATTATAGGTAATGCCGGCCGTTTCAAGTCCTAATTTATCAGCATTCCCGACACGTCCAGCTGTTACAAAAACACGATCTGTTTGGAATTGTGTCCCATCATCAAGCGACACTAATAACTTTTTAGTGTCAGTTTGTTCAATTTTAACTACTGTCGCATCAAAATACCAATCAAAACCTGCTTCTTGTGTTTCAGTAATCCATTGTTTTACCAGTGTTTGGTCGAAGTCACGCAACGCACTATGGCCATGCGTGACAACGCGGGTATGTGCACCTGCGGCATTTGTGATTGTGGCAAACTCGACACCAACATACCCCGCCCCAATAAAAGTTACATCATCTGGTAAATCAGGCAAATTCAAAAAATCCTCACTGTCTTGTGTCAATTCAGAACCTGGAAAATCAAGCTTTTTAGGGCGCTGACCAACCGCAATGACCCAATCGGTAGCCGTAACTGTGTCAGCAGTATCTGTTATTACCACTGTGTCAGCGTTTATAAACTCACTATGACCATATAACCGCGTTACGCCTGCTTCATCCAATCCACGAACTTTGCGTGGTTCGACGGCATCAACATAACCTTGCTTGTAGGTCATCAAGTCTGACCAATTAATTTTTGAGTATCCTTGTAAGCCACGTCCTTGCATGGCGGATTGACGCCTAATACCTTCAACGGCAGAAAGCAATATTTTTTTAGGATCACAGCCATAGTTTGGACACGTACCACCCCATAAATATTGCTCGATAATAACGACTGATTTTCCTAGTGCTTTAGCGGCAAATGCTGCTGCTAGACCAGCTGGTCCGGAACCAATCACGCCGACGTCATATTGATATTGTGCCATTTTTGCCTCACTTAATTTTTTATTATTATACAATATAGTCGTTATTTTTTTGGTTTTGGATTAAGCTTAAAACCATAAAATGTATTTCCTTTAAATGTTTGCTTGGCTAATTTGCCAACTGCTGTGTACGGCTTTCCACGTTTAGATTTAGCAGGAAAACTAACCTCTGCCCCAGATAACAACTTTTGCAGTTCATCATCAGTAAATACGTGGCCACTCCATTCTCGAGCAAATGTAACTTCTTGCCCCTGCCAAGTGCCAGTCATTTTTTCTGACACTTTTCTTGGCTTTCGAATTTTTGGTTTGGGTTTTCCTAATAAAGTTTCTAAAGACTGCGCATTATTGACCATAATTGGCAGATCATGTTCAACCACTTTAGTGGCTGAATCAAGCACCTGCGTCATCGTCATCTCAAATTGACCCACTTGATCCATCATTTCAAATAATCGCTTGGTAATTTTGGGCGAGGCAATCCAAGTATCTTTAACCATAATAGCGGAAACGTTACCTGTCTCTGTTAAGTCTAACTTCCCTCTTTTTTCAGATAGCATGGCTTTAGTACCAAGCGCCATTTCAGAAAGTGTCGCGACACGTGTCGCACCAGTACCGACGTTATGCTTTTCTAAGAATGCCATAATCCACTTCGTTGTTGGTGCTTGTGGTTTTGGATTAGCGCCTTCGTGCAAATAAGGCGTCGCGTCAGGTCCCAATTTCCCTTTAGTAGCGTTGTTCTCATCCTCTTCCCCATCATCAACTTTAATGGCTTTTTGAGCATCATAGACTAGTTTAAAGTTGAGTTTAATTGGCACATTGAATGCCGTTTTAAAGTCGGGATAATCTTGTAAATTAGCTGTGACGTGATCATAGACATAATCTTCTGCTAACATTGCCAAGTAGTTCTTAGCCAATACATCATAAATGGCTGGTCCACTAGCACCGTACTTTGACAATGACTCGGTTGTGTTAGGGACATTTTCACCTGGCCGATTGGCCCCGTGCGCTCCTTGTTCTTTGACATGAGTTGGGCGAGGTGTCCGATGTGTTAACAGTGAGGGATCAATACCGACAACTGCCGCAATACGGTCTACTAAAGGCAACAAATCATTAAATTGATCTGGCGTCACTGTTTTATCTTCAGTTCTTGGGTACGAGACGACTTGCGCCTCATACATTTTTTGATAAGTGCTCAAAACTTCTTTAGAAGAGAAGCCACGCGGGGCTAAAATTGACGCTAAGCCGGCTAAATCAAGTAGCTTTCCGGGCGCTTGCGTACGGGTTTGGTGTTTTTCATTAACAACGGCGCTGTTATGATATTGCTCAATATCTTGCTCTGCTTGTGCTTTCGTCGAAAAGCGCCATGGCACCACATCGCCTTGTGGTGTCACGCGTCCAAAAATATGTCCTGCCGGATCTTTGAACTTTACCTCAAAAAATGGCGTTTTAACATAGTTTTTAATAGCTTCAAGTTGCTGATAAATACGCCAAACAATGACTGATTTCAGGCGTCCTTCACGGGCAACAACTTGAAAACCAGCCTTTTTGGCAGAAGTGGTAGCAATACGGGTAAGTTGCATGGACGCAAAGTCCCAGCGATTGCGACTTTCACCTTTGATGTATTCACCATCAGCCATTTTGTCAGACACATCACGTAACTGACGCATTGCTTTTTGAATGCCGGTCGTTGACTCATCCATAAAATTAGCACGAAGCACTTGTCCGCGCCAACTGATTGCGTCTAAAGCTTCCCAAGCAAGTAATTCGCCCTCTCCTGACGGATCAGTATCAGTGGCAATTATAATCGCGTCAAAGCCTGCTTTAGATTCTTTTTTTAGGTCGTCAATTAGCTTTTTCGTCGATTCTATTTTGCCTGTTCGCAAATTGCGCTGTTTGATGTACGTACGTGCCCACGAAAAATCTTCTAATCGCCAAGGTAAATGTTTAATGAGCCATGATTTGTATTGTTTTTTGAGGTCTTCTGCCACCATTTGTTCTGGATCTTTGAGTGTCATCACATGACCACGCAAATTAGTAATGGTATAAGTAAAGTTGTCAAATGATCCTGATTTGCCGCCCAGTGCTTTGCCAAAATTAGCGGCTGCGGATGGTTTTTCAGTTAGGATGAGATAATTGGGCATAATAATGTGTGCGCTATCCTTCTAAGGTTAATTGACTCTATTTTAACAGATTGTGCAAGTCACTGCCCTCTGCCTGAACTAACGCCTAATCTATTGTACGATTTTAATTTAGATAACGCTTATGCGTATGAAACAAAAAATAACACTTACTTTTAGTAAGTGTTATACTAAAGACAAATCAAGAAAGTAGGTCAATAAAATGTCAGAAATTCTATTAGTTGATGCCGCGGGCATGTCAATTTCAATGTTGTCGAATAAAATGGATCAATATAGCGCAGCCCATGATTTAGGCTACCATGTTGAAGGCATCGCTGATGCCGCTGCTGAAGAGCATATTGCTCACGTCAAGCCCGCCATTATCATGATTGCACCTCAAGTAAGCTACTTGTTTGATAAATATAATGATAAATTTGGCGCCGACATTCCGGTTGTTAACATTGAAATGATGGCTTATGGCACGATGAATGCTGAAAAAATTATAGGTGCAGCGATTGAGCAAATCAGCTAACAACCTCCGGAAGTGGCACGTCTAAAATAGTTTTCCCCTCACTCCCCCAACCCATCAAACTTCGCTTTCATCGTTGGATTACCTCTCGTCAGTTTCTTGACGCTGACATCTTCCAACTTATTATTTGCCAATCGCAGTTGGTTTTCGGAGGTTGTGAGTGAGCGCTTGACGGCTTCCATGCGGGCGATGGCTTTGTCGATTTCGTCAATGGCACTTTTGAAGTTTTTTGAGGCGCTTTGGTAATTTTTGCCAAAGGCATTCTTGAAATTCGTTAAATCGCTTTCAAAATGAGTGATATCAATATTTTGTTCACGAACTTGTTCGAGTTCTTGCTTATATGCCACGGAGTTCAATGCGGCGTTGCGCAACACGCCAATAAACTGGATAAAGAATTGCGGACGAATCACGTACATTTTGTCGTAGTCATTAACCTGCACAATACCCGTGTTATACAAGTCACTATCGGCTTCCAGCATTGATACTAGCACGGCGTATTCTGTGTTTTTCTCGCGGCGATCTTTATCTAATTCTTTGAAAAAATCAGTATTTTTGTGCTTGGAAGCTGTTGTGTCGGCTTCATTTTTCATATCAAACATAATGCTGACAAATTCTGTCCCATCTTGATAATCACGGAAAATGAAATCACCCTTTGAATTGGTCTCAGATAATGCGTTGTCTTTTTCAAAATAGGCGTTTGGGAACGCGTAAGGTCGTATTTTATTAAATTCAGTCATCGCGTATTGTTCCAAACTCTCACCAATCTCCTTAGTCGATTGGCGTGCCTTGAAATCTTTATAAAACTCAACCTGTTCGTTAGCAGACTTCAACTGGGCTTCATATTG
Source organism: Leuconostoc sp. BM2 (assembly GCF_002095565.1). NCBI lineage: Bacteria > Bacillati > Bacillota > Bacilli > Lactobacillales > Lactobacillaceae > Leuconostoc > Leuconostoc sp. BM2. Next base: position 16,833 of record NZ_MOWQ01000032.1, read on the forward strand.
ATCTTTCACATTAGCAATTTGGAGTTCTTTTTCTTTGTCCTTAAGCTGTAATTGTGATGTCAATTCGGACACTTTTTGGTCGCGCTGTGACAGTTCACTTTGAGCCGTTGCGTCTTTTTTAAGTAATTGTGTTTCCAATTCAGCTTGGTGTTGTTGCTTAATCGTTTCAATTTGCGACTCAAGCGCTGTGATTTTGGCCTGTTTATCAGCCAACGTATCTTTCAAGTCCAAATCTTTTTGTGTCAGCTGTGCCTTGAGTTCAACGTTATTTTGCTCAGTGATACTTTTTAATTGTGTCTCAAGGGCGACAATTTTGTTTTCTTTATCATTGATATTTTCTTGTAGCGTCGCTTTTTGTTGTTGGAGCTGGTTTTCCAGTTCAGCTTTTGCTTGTGCTTGCCGTTGCGCTTCCCATTCCGTCTTGGCTTGCACCAATTTGTCATCTAAAATTTCAGCAATCGTCCCGTTGATGACACTCGTGTCAATGTTTTGTTCGTCAGTCAAATCAACGATGTCACCGGCTTTGGCATCTTCATCCAAAACCAATTCCGTTTGTGACGCAATGTGAAATTTTACCTTTGCCATGTGAGATTATCCTTTTTAATTCATGAATTCTAGTCAATATAATCATTCTCATTATAGCAAAAATCAGGTTTTGCTATTATGTTTTATCATATCAATTTAATAAAACTTGTGTATCGTTTTAGTCAGTAGAAAAAGCACACCAGAACAGTGTGCTTTATTTGTTACGATTAGTGCTATCAATGACTTCTGATGTGTTAAAGAATGGGTTGAGCACTGAGTTGGTGCCATTCAAATCATCTGTCATGCGAATACCGTCAACGTTGATACGGGCTTGGCGATAATACTTTGTCGTCATCTCGCCCCACGACGTGTGAGACGCATCGACGTTCTCATAGATTTCAAAGCCTTTTTGTCGCAGGTAGGCAAACTTCTCGTTATTATCTTGATACCCCTGCCAATCGCCAATGTCTGCGCCAAATGGGAAAATCAAAATGTTCGTCTTGCCAACAACAGGTTGCACTTCCTTTTCCCAACGATCCGTATCAAGCTTGACATCCGCCACAGAAGAAGCCTTCATATTCAGGTGTCCCCATGAATGTGAGGCAAAATTCCAGCCGTCTGCTTTCAAGGCTGCGACGACTTTAAGCGCTTTTTTTGTTTCGCGTTTGGTCTTAGCAGTGTCGCCATATTGTGACACAGATGTCCGGTAGCCAAGGACACCATTATAACCTGTCACCGCCAATGTCCCTTTATCACCACGGTATGAAAAATCAGGGTGATCTTTGATAAATTCATCAACGATTGGCACCAAATCATAATTACCAACCGAGGTCTTACCATTAGCGTCAATATATTCATTCTTGATGCCGTTCTTGGTAGCCACCAACTTCGAGGCAAATCCAGAATTGATCATGTATTCATAATAATTGACATCATCTTGCGACAAAACCAATGGCGTCTTACCCTTTGGCAAACTAACCCCATCAAATACTAACTCGCCTTTGTCGTTTTTCTTCACCAATCGCTCAGAATTAACCAACACGTAGCCTTTGGCATAGAGTTGCGTCAACATCTTATTAAATTCGCCAATCGTGACCATGTAATCCTTGTAACCTTGCGCCTTTTGTGACGTAAAGGCGCGCGTTGGATCAACAATTAAGCTGTGGAAAAATAAATGACTGTACTTGTCCGGATCGTTCCATGTTACAAGGTTGGACTGACTGGCTTCAATTTCTTTTTTGAGCGCTTTAGCCTTGAAGGAGTTGTCATTGGTAATTGATTTAAGGCTTTTGGCGTAGTTATATTGTTGATAGTCTAGCTTAGCTTGGGCAACCGAATTTGCTTTGTGAGACTTTCCGGTCAACACAGCCTTAGGTGCAGAAGTAGCGCTTTTTTTCGTCTGGCTCATCTTTCCAACTGACCAACAAGCCACTATGCCCAAAAGCATCACTAAAACCATATAAGCAACTTTTTTCATCTATTATCAACCTCTACATCGCAATTATTATTGACATATGAACTCTTTAGTTCACACATTATCAATATCAATATCAATATCAATATCAATATCAATCTAATTTTAACATAATTGTAGTATAGCTGTTATATTTGAAGTTATTGCGGGTAGAATGTGAACTATATTCGAATTTTTGTGATATCGAGCACTTTTTAATTAGCGTGGTTTGAATTGGCCGTTTTAATCGTGAACCAATGATTCAGTTACCAAAAAACTTCAAATTATAAAGTATGCCAAAAAACCAATCGCTTCTATGCAACTGCTTCAACAATACTTTGCCATCATCGGACAACTTACTATCCAGAGAAAGCCTTTGAAATGACTTAGTCAAATGTGTGAGTTCTTTGTCCTGCAACACTTTTGGGCGGCCTAAATTAACAATACTATTTTGAATCACTTGCTTTTCAATGTCATTCAAATCTGGATGGTTTTCCAGAAATTTTTTTAGATAATTGCGTTTATCTGTTTTAAACATTTTTTCCTCTATTCACTCATATACAAAAGTTTTTCTTACATCCCTCAATGATAACATTAACTTGATATGAGATATCGACAATCATTTGATAGCATTCTGTTATTGATGTTCATATCATTAATATAAAACAAACACCTACAAGACAAAGAGCGCATTGCCTTGTAGGTGTTTGTTTACTTTATGATACTGATTCAATTTATTTGTTAAATTATATATGATTACTCAACGAAGTGATCAGATGCAGCTGGAGTCTTCTTACCGTTGTTTAACGCCCCTAATTCGTTATCACCGTCTTTGACTAACTTAATGAAAGATACGTCTTCTTGATCGTAGTGTTTATCATTATACTCCACATCATAAGGTTCACCATGGGGCTTAGGGCCAGTATAATGAAAGTTTTGATAAACCGTCTTTTGTTCTTCAGTTGGATTCGTGTGTTGATCGTTCTGATAATAGCCCAATCCGATATTAAAGGTCGGTGCATACATCGTTCTTGCCCCATCAATTATTAGCTTATAATCCTTATCTCCACTTATTCGTTTTGTCTGTCCGAGCCCGCGGAAGCCTAACATTTGAATGCCATCAACTTCGTGAGTTACAGTATTTGCAATGACACTGTTAATACCGCCCCTATGTCGAGTAACTGCATTAGTATTTAAGATGTTGATATCTGATATTGGCATAACATTTTCAAATTCTGCATCCCAATCTTTATCTTTAGGAAGATCCGCGTTATTTTCCCAACAACCATTAAAATAAAAGTCATCTTGTTGTGTGCTAATAGCACACTGTTCTTTAACTTTGTCAAAATCATTTTTATCATTTTCAACCATATGTTTGGCAGCATATGCAGCCTCACCAGTAACAAGTTTACTATAAACCCACTTATTATTGCGGTATGAGAAAAGTATTCTGCCGTCGTCTGAGGTTTTTTCTTCAGCTTTGAGTTTGCCTGGTAACGGGTTGCCATTTTCGTCTTTAAGTACGGTTGGCTGTTTTGATTTTGCTTTCAATACTATTTCAAGTTTCGTAAGAGCATTTTCTGCTTGTCTCCATGCCGTGAGAGCTTGCCAATATTCTTCAGAAGGAAACGAAGCATCATCATACACTCTTTTTGCTCATAAGTCAATAATTCGGAATGTTTTTTATCTAGGGCTGAACTGATTAGGCAACTTTTATTTTTTGATTGGCAAGACTGATTCTTTCGTTGTTGAACCAATGAATATGGTAGATTGTAAAATTAAACCGAACACTTGAATAAAAAAGCCGCAGCGCCTTTAATGGTAATTGTCTAAAACAACCATAAAGGAACTGCGACTCATGACTAGTTTATCATCTCAAGAACGCAC
>NZ_MOWQ01000033.1:0-19674 GCF_002095565.1 Leuconostoc sp. BM2
AATTATTACAACAATCACCGGATCAAACAAAAACTCAATGGTTTGTCGCCGGTTCAATATCGACAACTCACCACTGAGTCTGTTAGTTAATTAATTTTATTTTGTCCAACTATTGGGGTTCACTTCACACATTGGGTATGATTATTGGTACCTTTAAAGGACTTGTTAATAAAGAAAAGAATGATTATATTAGTTCTCGAGTACCATACATGTTAATTTCTGGAATCTTAGTATCGCTTCTTTCAGCTGCTACAGCCGGACTGTTCATTTGGTAAACATCATAAGGGGATAAATCATGATACCGATTATTTTAGATATGGACCCTGGCATTGATGATGCAGTGGCATTGTCAATTGCCTTAACTAATCCTAATTTTGACATTAAGCTGTTGACTAGTGTGGCTGGCAATGTCAGTGTTGATAAAACAACTGCTAATTTACTCAAGCTAACCACATTCTTTAATCGACAAGAAGTACCTGTTGCCAAAGGTGCATCAAAGCCTCTCAAGAAGGCGTTTGTTGATGCTTCGTATATCCATGGTGCTTCAGGTATGCCAGGTTATGATTTCGAAACACCAAAAAATCTGGCGATTGCACAAGATGCAGTGAGTGCAATGGCTGAGACGTTAATGGCTTCCGTAGAGCCGATCACTGTCGTGGCGACGGGATCTTACACTAATATTGCACAGCTCATCCAACAATATCCAGAAGCTTTATCACATATTAAACGCTTCGTGCTGATGGGTGGCTCATTATCTGGTGGTAACGTGTCTTCAGTGGCTGAATTTAACGTCTTTACTGACCCTGATGCGGCTGATATTGTCTTTAAAAGTGGTATCGACATTGTGATGATTGGTTTAGATGTTACGTTAAAAGCACTACTGTCTTTGCAAACGATTGACGATGTTGCTAAACTTGGTGAATCCGGCAAAATGTTACATCAGTTGATGACTGCTTATGGTGATACTGAAGCCGATGGTAAACCAATGCATGATGTGAATACAATTTGCTACTTATTGGCACCAGAATTTTACACGTTGACAGATTATTGGGTTGATGTCATTACTCAAGGGCCCGCGGCAGGTGCTACTGTGGCTGACACGCAAAATCGCTGGTCGCAAGGTAGAAAAAATGTCCATGTTGCAACGGACATTGATGCAGCAGCTTTTGAAAAATGGTTTGTTGCGCAAATTCCAAATATGAATAAACAACTAGAAGGAGAAGAATGACATGGCTTCTGTCAAAATGATTTTAGATTTAGACACAGGTGTTGATGACGCGTTAGCATTGGCATGGGCTGTCTGTGATCCGCGTACTGACCTGATTGGTGTGATCGCGTCTTATGGTAATACATTAGTTGAAACAGCCGCACAAAATACATTGGATTTGTTACATTTATTAGGTGCAGACAATGTGCCAGTATTTTTGGGCGAATCTCATTCTTCAACAACACAAAGTTTTGATGTGATGCCGATTTCTAAAGCAATTCACGGTGATAATGGTGTTGGCAATATTGATATAACACGTTCACCACGACAAGTTGAAACAACGAGTGGAATAGACTTTCTGATCAAAATGGCGCACCAATATCAAGATGAACTAGTTTATGTACCGACTGGTCCATTGACTAATTTGTCAAAAGCGTTGACAATCGATCCAGAAATTGCTCACCTAATTGGTAACACAACCTTAATGGGTGGTGCGCTGACAGTGCCAGGAAATGTGACGCCATTTACTGAAGCTAATATTCATCAGGATCCAGAAGCTGCAGATCATGTGTTTAGAGAGCAAAAACGTTTGACAATGGTTGGCCTAGATGTAACCTTACGGACATTGTTGACGAAAAAGCACACTCAAAAATGGCGTGATTTGGGCACTAAAGCAGGTATAATATATGCTGATTTGATGGATTATTACATTGAAGCTTATGATCAACTTGGCATTGACCATCGTGGTGCTGCTTTACATGATCCACTCGCTGTGGCGGTCGCGATTGATCCTAGCTATGTCTTGACTATTCCATTGAATATGAGGGTGACATACGATCAAGAATCAGGTGATTACGGTCGCACAATCGGTGATCGAGAGCGTTTGCTTGAAGACACAACAACGCAAGTGGCAGTTGGTGTCAAGACTGAACGTTTTGTCAGAGACTTCATGGACTTTATGATTGCTGTTTTAAATGATTAAAACCTTTTCAAGTACGGACCCGTCCGTACTTTTTTATTGCGTTCGTTTCGACTAGCACGCCAGCTAAAGAAGTATCAAAAACAGGGAATTGTAACGGTTATGCTATAATTAAAAATGAATATTGATAACGTAATTTTTTAAGGGTGGTAGAGAGAAGATGTCGCATATCATAGGAGACACGGTTTTTGTTGGTATTATTGCTGGTTTACTATCTGGCATGGTGAAAATTGGTTGGGAAGCAATTTTGCCACCTAGAAGTCAAGCTAGAGATGAGACTAATCCACCCCAACAGCTCTTACAACAACTTGGGTTTTCTAAAGCGTTTACGCATGCTTATTGGACCTATGCCACAAATCAACGGATATACTTTGTGGCGTTGTTCATGCATTTTGGGTTTTCGATTACATTTGCTGCGCTGTTTACTTTTTTACAGGCGTTTAATCATGTTGTCACGATTGGGCAGGGAACAGTATATGGGATTGTCGTTTGGTTCATTTTTCATATTGTGCTACTGCCACTACTAAAAACGATTCCGTCACCTGCAAAGCAACCATTTGCAGAGCACTTTTCAGAATTTTTTGGACATATCGTCTGGGGATGGAGTATTTATTTGGTGATGGTGGCATTGATAGGTTAAGTTCATGTGATTGATAACGCTCAAGTGCCAATGGCTGGCATTTTACAAAAACGTGATGAATTTAAAGCAATCGCGTTTTTTATTTGTTGTTTGGAAAACCATGTTACATTGTGCACTAGCAGAGTGAGTGGTAATCTAGAGTATGTTATTGCCTGTTAAAATAGTTATAAAAGTGAGAGATAAAATGGATACTAGTGCCATGAAGAAGAATAGTGGATCATCATCGACAACACGAGAGAATATATCATTAACGATTGCTACCGTTATATTGGGTGTGATTGTTGGATTTAGCGCGATATGTTTAAGTCTATTACTAGAATTTGTCGAAAAAATATTTCTAAATTATTTGGAAACAGCACAATCACCAGTGCCAACGGCTGGCCCTTTGCACAGGCTTCTGTCTGTCACAGTTGGTGGCCTTTTGGTGGCTATTGTGTGGTACTTTTTGAGAAATAAAACGCAACCAACTGTTGGCATTAAAAAAGCGTTGGATGGTCAAAAAATGCCAGTATTACAAACAATTGTCCATGTTTGCACGCAAATTGTTTATGTTGGTACCGGTGGATCAATTGGCCGAGAGTTAGCGCCTCGTGAAGCAGGTGCTATGCTTGCCCAAACTTGGATACGTTTCCAATCACGTTTGGGACTGGCAGATTTAACTGATGATGATCGTCGTTTATTGATAGCAGCGGCAGCTGGTGCTGGTTTTGCCGGTATTTATATTGCCCCTATCACAGGTATGCTATTCTGTGTTGAAATATTGTTAAAAAAATTATCATTGCGCAACGTGTTAGTGAGTCTGACGATGTCAATGATAGCCATGTTAATGGGATCTTTAATAAAAGGATTTCACCCGTACTATTTAGTTGGGGATGCGCATTTTTCGATGATCAGTTTGATTTTAGTTATTATTATTGCACCATTCACGGGATTTGCTGGTGCGCTATTCCGTGTGATCTGTCAATGGGCTGAAAAAAATCAAGTTAAGAAATCGCCAATTTTGTGGCAGTTGCCTTTGGTAGCTTTCTTAACTGGTGTGGTCGCGTATTTCTTTCCGGAAATCATGGGCAACGGCCGGGCACTTGCACAGACGGCAATGTGGACAAAAAGCTCACAACTTCTGTGGCTTTTGATTGCTGTTGGTATTTTAAAAGCTGTTGTGACAGTGTTGATAATCCGTTTTGGTGCAGCTGGTGGTACATTAACACCAGCCATTGCCATCGGTGCAGCGATGGGCGCAATTATCGGTATCGGTTTATCACAGATATGGCCTAATCTTGTGATTTGGCAGTGCGCTGTTTTAGGCGCCGTAACTTTGTTATCAGCATCCCAACAAGCACCTTTCATGGCAATGTTCATGATTCTTGAAATTTGTCACCTCAATTACTCAGTGTTCTGGCCAATGGCAATTGGAGTGGCAATTGCAATGGTAATTTCTCGTCAAACATTAAAAAAATACAACACCAAAGTTCAATTCAAAACAGTACCAGTTCCTAAATGAAAGGGGATTTGACTATGAACAGTAAAAAAATATCACGTCAAACAATTATAATCGTGAGTATCATTTTTATCTTTAATGTTGTTGCGCAATGTCTAATTAATTGGGTACAAGGTTATCAGCCTAAAACCTATCAAATACCGACCAATGATTTGACAATGTTACTTAACTATATTGGTGACTATTGGGTTAATTATGCTATCACCGTTGTGGTCTATCTATTCCTGTGGTTTGCGTATGTTGGGTTGTGTTTGGGTGCGTTCTTGTGGCTTTGGGAAAACATCACATGGTCACAATTTTGCTCTGGTTTGTTAAAGGGACGCGTTCATTTATATGCTGCATTGTTGTTAATTTTGACAATTCCTTTAAATCAATTTGGCTTTAAATTCCCGTTGTCTTATTACTTGACTATTCCTAAAACTTTTCTTGATAGTTTGAATAGTCAGTTGGCGTTGGCTATTGGTGTTGTGGTGTACATACTCTATTTTCTGTTGGTTGTGAAAATGAGATTTTTGATTCACCAAACAGTCATTAGTCATGATCGTGTTGGATTGAGCTTTAAAAATAGTTGGCGTCGCAGTCAGTTTAATTTGAAGTTTTATCGCGATTTATTGTTGGTTGTAATCGTTCTTGTCATTAGTTTGTTTGGGAGCATTTATGCTCAACATTTATTGGATTCATACACGTCGGTCGCGATAAGGCACGTTGGTGCTAATGTATTGATTGTGGTGATGACAGGCATTTTTTATGTCATTACCGCAAAATTTGTTAACCTACTAGCTGATTATGCCCAACCCAATCATTCAAAACGGCCAAATCAGGCATGGCATTGGGCAAACCTATTAATTTTGTGTGTGGTTAGCATTTTGAGCGTTTGGTTATCTGGTAAATGGATAGATCAACCGAGTGGTCGTTACTTAGTGATTGCTCACAAAGGTATTAGTAGCCTAAATCAAACACCAAATGTCGTTGAAAACTTGAAAAAAGTAAGTGCAACTAAACCAGATTACGTTGAAATGGACATTCAGCCAACAAAAGATGATGTTTATGTTTTGAGTCATAATACAAAAGTTACGACTACAAGTGGTAAGTCTTACAAAATTAATCAGACAAAATGGTCAACTTTAAAGTCCTTGAAAATAAAAGAAGCAGGGCATATATTCAAGCTGTCGTCGTTTGAAGATTATCTTAAAACAGCCAATTTGTATCATCAGAAATTACTAATTGAGTTGAAAATTAATGACACAATTACCAATGAGCAATTGCAAAAATTTGAGACGCAGTATGGTCCATTAATTCAAAAGAATCATTCAGAAATTCAATCGTTAAATCAGAACGCCCTAAAAAGAGCAAGCCGCTATTTGAAAGTCAGGACTGGATTGTTATCACCAGTTAAGAATACGATTGATAGCACAAAAACGAATCAATTTTATGCGATTGAATATTCAGCTGTTGACCAAACGGTTGTGCGCACGATTAATCAACACAAAAAAGATTTATATGTTTGGACAGTAAATGATTCAGCGGATGTTGCCAGTGCTTATGTGATGGGCGTTCGCGGTTTCATCACTGATCATCCAAAACAGGTGCGGCAGCAGTTAAAACAATTGGTGAAGCAGCCGACGTATAGTGATGCATTGCGCGGTATATTATTCTTTCAAAAGTCAGCGATTTAAAAAGCAGGTATCACTCATGTAACAATGAGTGATACCTGCTTTGATTTTCTAATCTAAAACATCATGAATAGTGATAATACCGACAACTTCTTCATTATCATCAAGGACAACTAAGTTGGAAATATTATGTGCAGCCATTTTCTTCCAAGCAGCGCCATTGCGGGCTTCTTGGTTAATGCTGATAAATCCTTCTGTCATATAATCTTTGGCAGTGGAGTTTTTGACTTGGCTAATATTCAAAAACTTTTTACGAATATCACCATCGGTAACAATACCAATAACTTTTTCATCATCATTTTTAACAAGTGTCATGCCAACGGCAAAATCACTGATACGATAAATAACATCATTGATTGGCGTTGTGGTATGCACATAAGGAATTTTTGTGTGCATGGCATTTTTAACATTTTGTAATAACAACTTACCAATGGAGCCACCGGGGTGATACAAGGCGAAGTTTTCTCGTTTGAATGATTTTTCTTTTTCAATCGCAATTAACAAAGCATCGCCCATAACTAGTGTTGCCGTCGTTGAGCTTGTCGGCGCTAATTTAGTAGGGTCTGCTTCTTCAGCGACATCAACTTTTAAAAGTAAATCGGTGCTATTAGCTAATGACGAATCTTCTGAACCAGTGATGGCCACAGTTTTGAGCTTATTGTGGTGAATCACTTGCAAAGCAATTAGTGTTTGAATGACTTCTTGAGTTTCGCCACTATTAGAAATGAAAATGGCTAAATCGTCACTGGCAACGCGACCAAGATCACCGTGATAGGCTGTACCAGCATCAATGTAAAAACTTGGAACGCCGACAGATGAAAAAGAGGCTGCAATTTTGTCAGCAATAATACCAGATTTACCAATCGCAATAAAAATGAGACGTCCCTTGGTCTGTAAAATCGCTGCCACTACGCTATCAAAATTCGTGTCTAAAGTATCTCGGACTGATTTCAACGCGTCAATTTCAGTGTTGAACGTGTGCTTTGCATCATCAAAGTAAGTCGTCATGGGCATACACCGCCTTCATTTCAAGATGTTCGTGAAATAACCGATTCGCATTTTCAAGAATAGGACGAATTTTTGACAAGTATAATTGACTATCTTGGTCGGAAATTGCCTTTGGCGGATTTGGGTGGACTTCAGCAAAAATGCCATCAATACCAATGGCTAGTGCCGCGCGCATCAGAGGAAAGGCATAATCACGATTGCCACCTGAATGATTACCATAACCACTTGGCACTTGAACAGAATGGGTCGCGTCAAAAATGACGGGATAGCCTGTTTCGCGCATCTGAATAAGACTTGTCATATCGACAACAAGTTGATGATAGCCGAACATAGTGCCGCGTTCAGTTACCAAAATATGTGGATTGCTTGTCGCTACTTTATCCACAGCTGTTTGAATATCTTCTGGTGCCATAAACTGCGCTTTTTTAATATTGACAACGCGACCAGTTTTTCCAGCTGCTAACAGCAGGTCAGTTTGTCGGCTTAGGTAAGCGGGAATTTGTAACACGTCTGCGACTTCAGCCACCGGTTCACATTGGTAAGGTTCATGAACGTCAGTGACAATTGGAACATGATAGTTCTCTTTAATTTTGGCTAAAACTTTCAGGCCCGATGCCATACCGGCGCCTCGTTCTGAATCAATAGAGCTACGATTGGCTTTATCAAAGGATGATTTGAAAACGTAATTTATCCCAAGTTCATCAGTAATTTGTTTTAGCGTCTCAGCTACTTCAGCACATGTTTCATATGATTCAATGGCACATGGACCGGCGAGGAGTGTGAGGCGATCGTTTTTAAAGCCGTAATCTTGAAATACATCACTAATTTGTGGCATAATTTTCTGTCTCCTAACTTTAATCAAATTCTTGTTGGGTGTTTGCTATTAATTTATGAGTCTGGGGTAGCCTTATCCATACTTAATTAATATTACGGATATTATAGCATGAGTTTGTGAAAAGCATGTCCAAAAACGATTGGTTTCTAATGACAATCTAACATTTTCGTTTCAAATAGTGTGAGCATAATATTTGCAATAAAATATTATATTTGTTATTCTTAAGGCATTAACCAAGGGGTTTGATTGACATTTCTTAGAAAGTTAGTCGCGCCTTTTGGTATTAAATAATGAGAAAGAGGGATATAGAAATGGGATTAATTTGGACACTAATTGTTGGTGCAATCATTGGTGCAGTAGCTGGTGCTATCACTAGTCGTGGCGCAGCAATGGGTTGGATCAGTAATATTATTGCTGGTTTAATTGGCTCATGGTTGGGTGAAAGTTTGCTGGGTTCTTGGGGACCAAGATTGGCCGGCATGGCACTAATTCCATCAATCATTGGCGCTGTTATTCTAGTGCTAATTGTTTCATGGTTAGTTGGCAGAGCTAATAAATAAGGTAAAACTTTCTAAACCATGATAAAAGAGACTTTTTAGGAAAAGTCTCTTTTTTTGTTTATCAGCAATTACGCAAGCAAAATAATAAGCAATTTTGATTTCAAAGCGTATCATATATTATAAAGATTATTATGTTTTAGATGAGAGAGTAACAAATGTAGTTAAAGTTAATTTTATATGAAAAAAGGGGAGAGGATGAAATCACATACTAAATATATTGGTGCAGTTATTGCTGCAATTTTGGTCGTTATAATGGTCAGCATTGGCGTGTATGCTTACAGCCAATCACACACGATACAAAAATCGCAATCAGCACACCAATCAAGCAAATCAACGTCAACAAGCCATCATTCTCAATCATCAACTAGCACTGAGAGTTCAAGTACAACATCATCAAGCAGTAATAGCGCAAGTTCTAGTAGTTCAAGTAGTGCCGAAAGCAGTAGTATCGTGACAAATTGGGCATCACTGGATTTAACGCACCAAATTGCGATTTTGATACAAGCTGCATTTGCTGGTCAAAATGGCAAGCCAAATACCCAATTTGATTTCACACAAAACTACTGGGCAATGACGGGCAGTGTAAATGACGGCGAAATTCAGCGTTATGTACCACAAACAGACAGTTTTGCTGGGATATCGGATATTTTGTCAGCAAAAATTAATATCAATGGCGACCAAATCCAAGTTACCAGACCAATTTCAGAACCATTTACAACATCTTTAAACACATCTGTTGCGACTTACTACGATGAACAACACCGTTCTGTCACGGACCAAATCGCCCAGCGAGTCGTGACACCAGCCAGACTCCAAGCCATTCGTGAAGGAAAATAAAGCGTCGGGAGAGCATATTTTTTGCATTGGTTAATAAACGGAAGTATAATAATCGTAATGTTAGTAATACCAAAATTCCATTCCTAGGAGGATTCAGTATGGCAAAAGTAAAAAAGAGTACAGGATTTTGGAGTAAATTATCAATTTTGTTGGCTGTTGGTCAACTGTTATTCAGCCTTTATCATGAAATTAAGCAATCGCGCACAAAGTCGTAAACACTACCTAAGGTGCCGTGCAAACACATTTTTTATAAAAGGAGACTCACAATGTTGAAATCTATCTTGAAGTTCATGCTTGCTTCCACGCTGATTGTCAGTGGCTTGATTGTTGGCGGTACAATTTTTGCCGCCAAGGGAATTGATGAGTTAGGTGATGAATTAGAAGACAAAATACATGGTTGATTTTGATACTATAAAATTTTAATAGTGATAGCCGTTAATGATTGTGGCTATTGCTATTTTTTAATTGAAAAGAGGGGTTTGTATGGATGCAGCGTTTTTATCACATCTTAATTTGGGAACAATTTCAAAAGTCACACCTGTTGGGGGCGGTGATATCAATCAAGCGTTTCGTTTAGAAAGCAGTACGGGGCCAGTATTTTTGCTACTGCAACCGGATCATAAAAAAGAATTCTTTACTCATGAAGTCAATGGCCTAGCATGTTTAGCACCTTTTGTTAAAACGCCACAAGTCCTGCGGATAGGAGAGTGGGGTAATAATGCTTATCTCGTTTTGTCTTATTTAGCGCATCAATCGCAAGGGGATGCTTTTGCATTAGGCACTGCTTTGGCGAGAATACATCAGCAAGCTAGTCCTCAAGGCCAATTTGGATTTGATGAATCATTCACAATGGGGACTTACACAGCTGATAATTCTTGGCAAAAAAGTTGGCCAACATTTTTTGTGCAGCAACGTTTATTGCCATTGCGAACAATGATTCGAGATCAAGGCTTGTGGTCAGAAGAGTTAGATTTATCATTTCAAGCAGCTATCAAGCAGTTTGAACGTTTGATGATGGATTATCAAGCGCAACCCTCACTATTACACGGCGATCTTTGGTCAGGAAATTATATGTTTGGGTTAAATGGTGAACCCATTCTAATTGATCCCGCAGTATTTTATGGTGATCGTGAATTTGATATTGGGATTACAACCGTTTTTGGTGGCTTTTCCGATGCGTTTTACCGTGGTTATCAAGCAACTTACCCATTGACTTCGGGATATGAAAGACGCATATTGTTTTATCAACTGTATTATCTGATGTTCCATCTGTCACAGTTTGGTGCCGGATACTTGGCACAAGTACAACAAAAATTAGTCAGTATCAATCAACAATCTGACTAGTGAGCGCCTATCATTTAGTTTGACTTATCTAATGCTATAATGACGTTAATAAAAAATATGATTGAAGGAGAAATTATGGCTAATATATACCAGTTTCAAGCGATCAAAGAAAATGGGGAAACATACTCATTAGACAGTTTGAAAGGGCGCCCCGTTATCATTGTTAATACGGCTACAAAATGTGGTTATGCCCCGCAGTTTGAAGAATTAGAATCGCTTTATAAAACATATCAAGACCAAGGTTTAGTCGTTTTGGGCTTTCCGTCTAATCAATTCAAACAGGAAGTGGACTCGAGTCATGAAGCCGCTGAAGCGTGTCGCTTGACATACGGCGTGACGTTTCCCATGCATCACTTGATTTCTGTTAACGGCAAAAATACCGATCCATTGTTTAAGTACTTAAAGTACAACACGAAAGGTACTTTTGGATCGGCGATTAAATGGAATTTCACCAAATTTCTGGTTAATCAAAAAGGTGAAGTGGTTGAACGTTTTGCACCAAACACTTCACCTAAAGAAATGATTCCTGATATTGAAAAATTGCTTGGTGCTTAATTTTTATTTTGTGGTCAATCAGCGTTGGGTTGAAAGTGTAACGTCAAGTAAGTACTTTGTCTTAGTTGTTTCACCAGCAATTCTTTTCTCAAGAACTTCAATAGCGACACTTGCCAACTGTTCGATTGGTTGCACAATGGTTGGCATGTTTGGAAAAATAGCTTGAATGAGTCGTGTGCCATCAAAACCTACTACGATAGGTTTTGATGGTATTTTTGATACTAAGGGTAGCATTTGCGTTGCTTCAACATCATTACTTGCAAAAATAGCATCAACGTCGTTATGCTGTTGCAGCATTTTGGTGAAATTGGCTGTTTTTTGTGCATAGCTCATTTCAAAATCAATTTGCCATGTAATGGGTATTAAGTGGTGCTTTGCCATGGTATCCAAATAACCTTGATGTCGTTGGTCACTTGGCATATTGTTGGAAAACGGATCTGTGGTATGAATAATTTTCTTTGCGCCTTGTTTAATCAGAAATTCCGTTGCTAACACACCACCTTGATAATTATTCACGGCAATCGTAGAAATTTCATCATTAAGAATGCGTTCAATTGAGACAATTGGTAAGCCGTGGTATTTATTGTAAGTTTGAATATTAAAGTTATGCGTTCCAACAATTAAACCATCAACTTGACGGGAGAGTAATTGTTTTAAATAATGCTCTTCTTTTTTGGCGTCCTGTGTTGCGTCGCCGACAATGACTGTATAGCCCTTTTGATATAATTTCTTTTCCAGCGTTTCGACGAGTTCGCAAAAAAAAGGGTTAGCAATTGACGGGAAAAGCAGACCAACGATATTTGTTTTTTTCTTTTGCAATTGTTGCGCTGCTGCATTCGGTTGATAGTTCAGTTCAGCCATAGCGTCGTGTACTTTATCAATTGTGGCTTGGCTCAAATAGCCGCGTTTATTGATAACACGAGAGACTGTCGTTTTTGATACACCGGCAATTTCAGCAACATCTTCTAATTTGTAATTCATCACATCACCTAAACAAAATAAAAATGCTTATCCTAATTTGATAAGCATTATAAAACTAATTATAAGTATACTACAAGTGATGATAAACTTTGATAATGTTGCTGGGAGAATGTTGTTTAGTTTGTTTCGAGTTGATAGGTTGTGAACTGACCTAACAAATTCTTGCCGTCAATTTTGATTGTAGGTGCCTCATCAGTATAGAATCGTTCTGTGAATACTTTTTCACCGTTTTGAACGAATATTTCAACGACACTTTTATCAATATATAAGGAAAGTGTTATTTCTGATGATTGTGCAATTGTTGCAAACCGATCATCTTGAGGATGATCCTGATGTGTTAATCGGAATTGCTGGTTGGCATTATCAAAATTGAGCGTGATAATGTCTTGTTGTCGGTTATTTTGGAAGTGTAAGATAAAATCTTGGGCTGTGAGATTGAGCTGAACTTCAACAGTTGCTGAATGACCATTTAATACCGTTTGTACTGATGACAAACTGCCGCTGCTTAGTACTTGTCCACGTAAAGAGCGTACTTCGGCGACTGGACGCATCAATAAACGGTCATTGGCTAGGATAAGTTCGCGAGGTAATGTGAGCATACATGCCCAGCCATCTGCTTTTTCAGGAAATGCACTTTCCCACATATCCGCCCAGCCAATAACAATTCGGCGACCGTCCGGCGCCAAAAGGGTTTGTGAGGCGTAAAAGTCATGACCATTATCTAATTCTTGAAACTCGCCACGGTCAAATTGATTTTTGGTGTAGTCATAATGGCCTACAAAGTAACCTGTTTGATAGAGATTACGGAATTTTTGTGGCTGAGTTTCAATTTTCATAGGTGAAGTAAGTAGGATATGACGACCATTGAGAGTGAAAAAATCAGGGCATTCCCACATGTCACCTTCGGTTGCGACAGCTCGTGATGTGTTGAGTTCACCTAGATATTGCCAATCAAAGAGATTTTCGGATTGATAGATTAAGGCACGACCGAGGCCATCTTGTGATTGATTGCCTAAAATGACATAATAATTGCCATCATATTCCCAAATTTTAGGATCACGGAAGTGATGGGTGCTATCAGACGGCGCTTCTGCAATAATAGGGTTGTGCTCATACTTTGTAAAATGAACACCGTCATCGCTATAAGCTAGATTTTGATTTTGCCAAAAATGTTCGGGATCATTGTCGCCGTAGTAATGATGACCCGTATAAATCAGCCAAAGACGACCATCTTTGACAATGGCGCTTCCCGAAAATACGCCGTCTGTATCTTCATCATCACCAGGGGTTAATGCAATTGGTAAGTCTTCCCAGTGCATTAAATCACTGCTTCGTGCGTGCCCCCAATGCATTGGTCCCCATTCAGGTTTGTAGGGATAGTTTTGATAGAAAATATGATAATAGTCTTGAAAGTATACAAAACCATTAGGGTCATTCATCCAGCCATAGGTTGGTGCTAAATGAAATTCAGGACGATAGCGATCATTGGTCACCGTTGAGAAATTTTTTTCGAGTGTGTGTGACATATTGTCTCCTTAAAGTATGTTTTGGATGTTGCGGCGTTACGACTTAGCCAAAGGGGTTCCGTCGACGTGTTGTGTATCTTTTTTGAGAATGAAGAACGCGTAAACACCAGCAATCAAGACAATGACAGCAATGACATGGAATGTATTTTGATAGCCTACACGATCTCTGAGAATGCCCAATGGTGTTGATAAAATAACCTGCCCAATTTGGGCTGCAATCTGGAAACCAATCATATATAGAGAAGCCGAAAGTTTGGTGTTGAAGTGAAGGGTAAAGTATCTGAAAATTGATAACGTAAACATAGGTACTTCCAGAGAGTGCAGCATTTTAATGGCGGAAACGGCGTATGGATTGGCGTTAAATCCGCAAAGGCCAATTCGCAAGAACATAATAGCGACACCAATCATGAGTGTCCGTTTGACACCAACTTTTTGCATCACAATTGGTACGATACCTAACATTAGCGCTTCAAAGAATACTTGAATACTGTTGAGCGTGCCGTATGTCTGTTGGCCAACTGCTACACTTGAGAATAACTTTGTATAGAAATCAGGAAACATTTGTGAATCAAAAATATTATAAAAAGTCCAAGTGAACATGATGAAAATAATCACCTGCCATAATTCAGACATTTTTAAAAGACGTAACATATCTGACAGCTTTGGTACTGAATCTTCGCGGGCTAACGTTTTGACAGCATGATTGGCATCACGCTCTTCTTTTGGCACCCAGAATATAAGAACCAATAATAGTAGCACACCAAATAATGAACCAAACCAGAAATTTAAATGAGGGTTAATCACAAACAAAACACCGGCAAGTAGGGCCACAATAGCGTATCCGAATGATCCCCAAGCACGAGCTTGACCATATTCAAATGAGAATACACGACTAAATCGTTCTGTGACCGCTTCTAGTATGCCAACTGCCGATAAAAAACCTGTCGATAGCACGATAGCACCGACCCACATACCGATAGCAAAATGATTGACGAGGAGAGGGGCGTAGACCCAAATAAAAAATGGACCAATTAGCGTAGATATAACAGCGTTAAAAATAAGTAAGTGTCGCTTGATGAATAGTTTGTCTTGAATTGTGCCATAAACAAACATCAAAATTAAACTGATCAATGAATTGGCGGAAAAAATAGTGCCAACTTGACTTCCAGATAGGCCCAGACCATTTGTGTCGGAAGTCAACCATAGTTGGTAGAAGCTCCACCAAATACCCCATGACGCAAAGAACAGCAACATGCTAGTTGAACTTTGTAAATAAGACGCGTTTTTAAAGGTGCGCGTGCCTTTTTGATTATGATTCATTAGCTGATCCATTAACCTTTATTAAAATGGCGTTCCAAAATGTAAACGTTTACATAAGTGATTATAATTTCAATTTTTTAGTATGTCAACCGATTGGCAGTTTTATTTTTTGAATGTTTGTTTTTTGATATATTACAAATAAAATAAAGAGCTTGCATATTCTTCCTTTCGGCTATATAATTTATCCATAGATAAAAAAAGGAAACGGGAAAGTTCATGAAATTTTGGAAAAGTACGGAGTGGCAACGTGTTCGAAAAATACGCGGTTTGCCATTATTACTAATTGGAATTGCACTCATTCCAAGCCTTTATGCGGTTATCTTTTTGTCATCATTGTGGGACGCGTATGGTAATGTCAACAAGTTACCAGTGGCAATTGTCAACCAAGATCGCGCTGCAAAGATTAACGGTAAGACGCAACATTTAGGAAATAACCTCACCAAAAATTTGGTAGATGGTAAGCAACTAAAAATTATTAAAACCACTAAATCTCAAGCCGCATCAGGCTTGAAAAGTGGTAAATATTACATGACCATCACAATTCCTAGTGACTTCACTGAGAATTCTGGCACACTTTTGAGTAGTAATCCTGTGCAACCAGAAATCAAAATTGCTCACAACACAGGTCAAGGATTTATTGCTGAAAAAATGACAACATCAGCAGCCGAGAAATTACAAACCAAAGTGTCACAGTCGTTACAAAAAGTGTATAGTCAAACACTTGTAACCGCTACGACTGCTTCCAAGGGTGGTTTTAATACTGGTTCTGAGGGTGCAAGTAAATTGAGTAGTGGTATCTCCCAATTGCAAGATGGCACAAAGCAATTACAAACAGGAACGACCGCATTGCAAAGCGGTTCTGCCCAACTTGTAACTGGTTTGTCGCAGTACACAAGCGGTGTCTCATCAGCTAATTCTGGTTCTGCCCAGTTAGTGGCAGGTGCGCAACAACTCGCCACACAACTTCAAAAAGTCAGTGATGAAATTAATGCAAAGCAACAAGCAAAGGCATCTGATTTGGCAAAGTTGGATGCTGGTTTGACGGAGCTGACGCAGGGATTAGGAAAACTGAGTGGAAGTGGATCTGGATCAAATAGTGAAAGTGATCAAAATGCAAAAAGTTTGATTGATAGCTTGTCAGGATCAAAAACGGACTTCGAAACACTAGAAAAACTAGTTAACAGTGATCCACAGTTAAAAAGCAATACAGACATACAAAACGCTCTAACTGATTTAGGCAAAAACTTAGGTAAAAGTAGCACAGCTGCAATTAATTTACAATCCTCTATTACTGCCCAAATGGAAACTCTAAATTCTAAGTTAAGCGATTTAAAATCAGGAGCAGGCGCTGTTGAACAAGCGCAACAAGCCATCAAAACCCTCAATGCGAGTCTAACTGAAGTTAGCAACGGTATCGCTACGCAAGCTGTTCCGGGAGCACAACAATTAGCACAAGGTGCGAGTCAATTGAATGCCGGATTGAGTCAACTAAATGCTAATAGTGGCACCCTTAATCAAGGCGCTTCGCAGCTCAATTCTGGCACCACACAGTTACTAGAAGGTGAAAATTAGGCAATCGTTGCTCTTGGGCAAGCTAACACAGGCGCGCAAACGTTGTCACAAAAATTAGCTGATGGCGCTGTTAAATTATCAAGCATTCATAATCAAAAATCTAATGTGACTGCATTGTCAAAACCAGTTAAAAAAGATAATTCTGATTTATCTAAAGTTGCTAACAATGGTACTGGTATGGCACCATATATGATGTCGGTCGGTCTGTTTGTTGGTATGGTTGCATTTAGTGCGATATTTGATTTCATGACTGTTGGCAAGAAACCGAAAAATGGTTTCCTCTGGTGGGCTGACAAGCAAACAGTTAATGCACCGGTCTGGATTGCGCAAGCACTGTTGATGACGGCATTGCTCTTTATCGTTGACGGTATGAAAACTCAAAAGCCAGTCATGACATTCATAGTAGCTTTGGTAGCATCGTTTGCCTTTAATCAATTTGTGATTTTGTTCAATGTTGCATTTGGCAAACTGGGATCTGGTATAATGTTAATTCTAATGGTTTTGCAATTGAGTGCCAGTGCTGGAACTTATCCAATTGAACTCTCAAATGGCTTCTTTAATGCGATTCACCCATGGATGCCAATGACTTATTCAGTTCACGCGCTACGTGAAACAATTTCAATTGGTGGCAGCGTGGCATTGGATCTAACCGTATTATTGAGCTTGGGTATTGTCTCCATGATTTTAACTTGGGGCGTTTACGAAGTGAAATTAAGGCATAATCAATTATCATTTCCACAATCATCAACTGCGGAATAAATGACTCATAAACCTCATTCGTGGGGCTTTGTACATAAAAAGATGGGAGAAATATCACCATGAAAATGTCTAGTGCTGTTGAGCAAAGTTTAGTTGTATTAGTCATGTTGGGACTACAAAAAGATGGCTTGCCGGTTAAGAGCCACGTTTTGAGTAAGCATCTTGAAGTTTCAGATTCATATTTAAAAAAGACCATGCGAAAATTGGTTGTTGCCAATATTGTGGAAGCAATTGCAAGCAAAGAGGGTGGCTTTCGTTTGGCACGTGCCACAAAGTCAATCACGTTGTTGGACGTTTATGAAGCAATTGAGGGAAAGGACAGTTTTGTTCATTCTACACAGCTAGCTGATAGAGTATTCCCAGCCAAAAAAGCGGTTGAAACAGGTACACAGGAAGTCCTATCAATCATATTTGATGCTGAGCAAGATTTCAAAAAGCGATTGAAGCAGTATTCAATTCTCGACTTGCTGAAGTTGCGCGAAGATGGTAGCGATGGCATTGATTGGCGTAATTACGAACCACAAAATCAAACGGCTTTTGTGTGATGAATTTAAAGTGTAAGAATTTAGGGACCAGCTGGTCCTTTTTTGTTTAGACAGGCTATTATTGACGATAAATTATAATCGTGATAATATGAAACAAAATGAAAACGGTTACATATAATATTTATAAAGATGTAAATAATCATAAAGGTATTGAAAACATGGCATATAATCATGAAAGTATTCAAACAACAAGCGGATTACCGTTTCGTATTTTTAGTTTTAATGAGCAAAATGACGGTCGCTTTATCCCGAAGCATTGGCACCAAAGTGTTGAAATGATATATTGCTTATCTGGTCAGTTGAAAGTTTGGTTGATTACTGAAGAATATATTTTACAAAAAAATGATTTCATGGTGATTAACACAAATACCGTTCATGCTACGCAGGGGCTCAAAAATAGTCAAGTCATGATTATTCAGTTACCAATACAATTTTTACGTGAGGTGACGTTTGGTAAATATCCAAATGAATTTGTTTTTCAAATTAATAGTACACTTGCAAAAAATGATTATGATGATGTTGTGTTGACCTATTTTAAGCAAATGGCGATATGCAGCCGATATTTAAAAGAAGGGCACAAAACGCACGAGTTATTAATGAATTTACACGTTATGTCTGATATATATGCTTTATTGGCAATTTTATGTGAACATTATGCCGATAAAACCATTGCTGCTAGGAGAAAATTGACTTTTGATCGGACCAGATTGATTAAAGTGATTGATTACTTACATGACAATTTTGTTAATGAGATTACTTTGGCTTCTACCGCAAACGATTTCAATTTTTCCACTAGTTATTTTTCAAAATTTTTTCAAGAAGGAATGGGTACGTCTTTTACAAGTTACCTCCGTTCTATTCGTTTGGATGCTGCTTTTGAAAAAATGATGACGTCTGATTCAGATCTCACAACAATTGCTATTGACTGTGGGTTTGAGAGTTATCGGAATTTTTACAATGCTTTTATTGTAGTTTACCGTGTTGCACCTAGTGAATATCGGAAAATGTCAAAATTAATGTGATGACCAAAATGACAAATATTTACATGTTTTAGGCGATAAAAAAGCAGGTTAGCTAAAGAGAAAGCGCTTACAATGAAATTGTAAAATTAAATAGTCAATTCGAAAGAGAGGCGCATGATGAAATTTAACAAGGAAAAAGTTACGGGTCTATTTGACAATATGTCTCCAACTTTAGACAAAATTGGGAAAAACAAGTATCTGCAAACAATTATGGGCGCCATGATGGCACTTTTACCGCCGATAATTTTGGGATCATTAACGACACTGCTATCGATATATACCAAAGATTTAAATTACAAACCGCTATCTAATATTTTAAATGGTATTGGCACTATTACGATTGGTGCTATGGCACTGTATTTATCATTTTTGATGGCTAAATACCTAGTTCAAAATTTTATGTCTGATCAAGACGATGGTACCGCGGCAGGTATTATATCCCTAATGTCATTTTTAATCATGACGCCGTTAGGTTCTTATACATCTAATCGTGTAGCCGTCACTGCTATTCCGGTAACGTGGCTTTCATCACAAGGTGTTTTTTCAGCGATGGTGATTGGATTAATCGTTGGTCGTTTATATATTTATATTGTGAAACACGGCTGGACAATTAAAATGCCAGCGGGTGTACCGCCAATGGTTTCACAATCGTTTGCAGCTTTAATTCCGGGTATTTTTATAGGTATGGTAGATTGTAAAATTAAACCGAACACTTGAATAAAAAAGCCGCAGCGCCTTTAATGGTAATTGTCTAAAACAACCATAAAGGAACTGCGACTCATGACTAGTTTATCATCTCAAGAACGCACTGTC
>NZ_MOWQ01000034.1:0-17764 GCF_002095565.1 Leuconostoc sp. BM2
AATCTGATGGTAGACGACAAGTATTTGTGCATGGTCGTTCGATTGAAACGAGACCTGAAAGTGTGAAAGCACGACAAACCTTTGGACATTTTGAAGTTGACACTATGCAATCGGGTAAAAGACGTGGTGATGTGCTGGTGACAATTACTGAAAGACTAAGCCGGCAACATATCGTGAGACAGGTCACTGGGCGCAATAGTCAGGCAGTGACACCAGTCTTAATTCATTTTTTTCAAGGGATCAAAAATGCCAAGTCCATCACTGTTGATCGTGGGCGAGAATTTGCAAAATATAACGAAATCGAGCAAAAACTAGGCATTCCAGTCTATTTTGCGCACCCATATTCACCAGAAGAACGTGGGAGTAATGAGATATTAAATCGATACGTCCGTCGTTTTATACCGAAAGAACGCAAAATTGAAACAGTTAGCGCCAAAGAATTAGATCAAATTAATCATTGGATCAATGCGAGACCAATGAAAACACTCAACTGGCAATCACCACGAAAGGTTTTTCAGCAGTTTGCAGTGTTCGGTTAATTCTTGCAATCTACCTCACTCAAAGGCCATCCGTACGATAATGGCCGTATGGAAGCGTTTCATTCAATATTGAAGCGTGAAGAGGTTTATTTGAAGGCATACCAAACATTAACTGAAGTCCAAGCAGCCATTGGTTGGTATATCAATTTTTATAATAGCAATCGTATCTCAAATGTCGCCTAATTAACTGAATAAAAATAGTCCAATTTATTGACTTCTGAGCAATGCCATGTGAATTTGATAGGCAGTTTCAACCTTTTCAGGATTTTCTCCAACGCGTGTAATAATTCCTTTATCTACAAATGGTTTAAAGTCATTATTCATTGTTTGAGAGATTAACACATCTCGATCTGCCAAATATAATACATGTTTTTTAGTATTAGAATAAAGCAAACGATAAATAATTTGAAAAGCAGTGTACGTTTTACCAGTACCCGTTGCCATCACCAGTAAATTTTTCTGCTGCCCACGAACAATGCTTTCAACAACAGCATTAATTGCATTTCTTTGATAATACCTGGGCTCCCGAGGCGTTTCCCCAAGATCTACATAATATGGTGCGTCAACAGCATCTGGCTGTTCATCAAGCATTGAAATCAACTTATCATAATCCGGTAAATTTCCAAGCTTAATCGTACTTTCTTCTTGAGTAATCCTATTTTTAAAATACCAAATATTGCGACCGCTGGATGCAAAAACAAACGGTATATTTAGATCTTCAGCGTAATCCAATGCCTGGCTCATTCCATATGAATCATCATGCTTATTAGATTCAGCTTCAATTACTGCCAACGGTTGTTGAGAAGCACGATCTTTCCATAATATGTAATCCACTTTTTTACTAGTTTTCGTATCACGTGATGAATTTTGACCCACAACACGAAAACGACCTGGTGTATACCGTAATTCACGTTGAATTAATTTTTCATCCCAATTTGCTCGAATGATAGGTTCTAGTATTTTAGCTTTCGTGTCTTCTTCGCTATAATCTTCCATAACTCCACCAATTTCATATTGTGTTATTTTTGCAAATTTTTTATATACACACATTATACCAGTCATTCATCAATTCTGCGCTCGCTCGGCGACTATTGAGAGGTGAAGTTTACCTAAGTTACTACCACGTTCAACCCGCCGTGTGGCCAGTTAGTTGTCTCAAACGGCGAAGATTCTTTCATCAATCCATTTAAAAAAATTGATTTAAAAGCACTGCTACCAAATACGGAAACCGCTCGACAGTCAACCGCCCCCACAACAGTTAAGCTCGCCCGTGATTATTGTTAGTTACTTGATTTGAATCTAAAATGGAGCCCATCGCTTGTTGATAGGAATATAAACCCCATCCTTAATGATTTAAAACAATGGCTTTCTTAATCTGTCAGTGTCAACCAAATATTGAATGATACGCCGTGAAAATCCAGTACGTGCTGATAATTCATTCTTTGTTAAAAGATCTCGATGTATAAAATCCACTTTTTTCATATGGGAAACTCTTCTTTCAAAACACAAACTTTGCATAGTGCTAATATTTGTTTATTTTTATTGCAACAACCTAATTGCATTGAAACAAAAAAGACCAAAATTCACACATTTGAAAAAAATTAATAGAAAAATACTGCGTGCTATCGCTTGACCAGCAGAAAAAAGAGTCAAAGAAGCCCAAATAAGAATAAGTCATATCCCCAACGAAAATCAGCTACGACAAACACTTGGATCCCCACCCTGCCATTTCAAATCCTATTATTATCAAGTTTATAGCGCTCACACACCCAACACTTACACAGAACCCACCCTTTTGCACACGAATGTCACAAAAATCAGGAAGTTAAATACCCATACTCTATCTGCTAAATGCCTTTATATCAAACAAAAAAAGACGCTTTATCAACGTCTTTTGTGCAAATCGTGTGTCACATCGCTAATAAGAGCAATGTTCAATAAATTACCTATTGTATATTGTCACAAACCCGCTATAGAGTGGCGATTAGCGAGATTATTATGCGTAAAAAATGCCGACGAGAGGATTCGAACCTCCGACCCCAGGTTTACGATACCCGTGCTCTACCAACTGAGCTACGTCGGCATGACTCCGACTGCCGGGCTCGAACCGGCGACAACCTGATTAACAGTCAGGTGCTCTACCAACTGAGCTAAGTCGGAATGACATTTGTTGCTTAACACAACTATTTTATTATGCCATGAACAACCCTTCATGTCAACTATTTATTAGTTGAAAAAAGAAGTAAACCAAGTGGTTTACTTCTCATAAAACTCCGACTGCCGGGCTCGAACCGGCGACAACCTGATTAACAGTCAGGTGCTCTACCAACTGAGCTAAGTCGGAATAACATTGCTGACACAACTTAATAATTATAACTAATTGTGCAGCAATTTGTCAATAGTTTTCTCATAAAACGTTCTAATAAATCGAATGATTCATTTATTCTGGACGCATTGTTGGGAACAAAACCACATCACGAATTGTGTCTGAATCAGTCAATAGCATAATCAAACGATCAATACCAACACCCAATCCACCCGTTGGTGGCATACCGTATTCCAAAGCCTCAATAAAGTCTTCATCAATACCCTCGGCCTCATCGTTACCATTTTCACGCTCGGCTGCTTGTGCCTCAAAACGTGCACGTTGATCGATGGGATCATTTAATTCAGTAAAAGCATTGGCATATTCACCACCCATGATGAACAACTCAAAACGGTCGGTGAAACGTGAATCGTCAGCATTGCGCTTTGCTAGTGGTGATACCTCAACAGGATGACCATAGACAAACGTTGGCTGAACTAAAGTATCTTCAACAAATTCCTCAAAGAATGCATTGATGATGTGACCAACTGCCCAATACTTTTCGTACTTAACATGATGTTCATCAGCCAATTTTTGTGCCTCTTCGACCGACATATCTTGCCAAAAATCAACACCTGTGCGATCTTTAATCAAGTCATTCATATGTGCGCGTTCAAAGTTCTTTGATAAATCAATTTCAGTACCTTGATAGGTGATTTTTAGGTCATCAGAAACAACGCTTGCGGCTGCCTTAAAAATACCTTCGGTTTCATTCATGACATCAGTGAAATCCCAATAAGAGGCATACGATTCCATCGTCGTAAATTCAGGATTATGCTTAGGATCCATCCCTTCATTTCGGAAAATACGTCCGATTTCATAAACACGTTCCATACCACCAACAACCAAGCGCTTCAAATAAAGTTCTGTGGCAATACGCATATACATATCAATGTTCAAAGCGTTGTGATGTGTGATAAATGGACGAGCGGCAGCGCCACCAGCTTCTGTTTGTAGAATTGGTGTCTCCACTTCCAAGAACTCATTTTTGTCCATGTAAGCGCGAATGGCTGATATAATGTGTGACCGTTGCTGGAACTTTTTGAATGATTCCTCATTAGCAATCAAATCCAAATAGCGCTTACGGTAGCGTGTTTCGACATCTGAAATACCATGGAACTTGTCAGGCATTGGACGCAACGCCTTTGATAGGTGTGTCAAATGCGTTGCCAAAACCGTTAATTCGCCGGCTTCCGTCTTCATCATGATACCCTTAATACCAAGAAAATCGCCCAAGTCAGCGCGCTTAATAATTGGGTAATTTTCGCCTAAGTCATCGCGCTTAGCATAAACTTGAATTTTGCCTGACACATCGCGAAAGTCCGCAAAAATAACTTTACCGGCACCACGCTTAGCCACCATACGGCCAGCAATCGTCACCTCATGTTGTCCTGCTTCAAGTTCTTCTAAAGTACTATTATCGTACAAATCATGCAATTCTTGCGCTTTTGCTGAGCGTTCGAATCGTTTGCCAAATGGATCTAAATGTAAATCATCAACTAGAGTCGCTAACTTCTGACGACGGGCTAACATTTGATCATTAAGGGCTTTTTCTTCAGCCATTAGTATAAAATCCTTCCCTGATGAGCGCTTTTTGAACGCACTCCCACTAATTAAATATCATACCAAAAAAACGACATAATCTCAAAATTATGCGTTATTTTCTTCAATTTGTTGCAAAATTTCTTGTAATTCTGTCGCAGTAAAAAAGTAACGTTTACCTGAAAACTTACCAACAACTTCTGCACCATCATCTTCATCAATCATGGCTTTTATTTCTGCTACCGGTAACGTAGCTAACATCTTAGCGTAGGCTGATTTTGGTGGCTCTGCTGCTAAACCAACACCGGCTGTTTGCAAAATATTAACTTCACCTTTTCCAAATATTTCTTCTAAAATATTTAGCGGTGTGTACCCATCTGACAACATATCAGACAGCGGTCGCATGTTAGCCAGTGCTTTTTCAAGCTGCTCAATAGACGCATCGCTGGCGTCTGGTAATGCTTGTACTAAAAAGCCACCCGCCACACCAACAGTATCATCTTCGTTCATATAAACCGAAACACCAATTGCTGATGGAATCTGTTCAGACTGTGCCAAATAGTAGGTAAAATCATCACCAATTTCACCACTCACCAGTTGGCTCTGTCCAATATATGGATTGGCGTATGGTGCAAATTTGGTAACTTGCAAAACACCATTGTGCCCGACCGCTTGGGCAACATCCAATTGTCCAGAATCAGTCACAATCGCATCAAGTTGCGGATTAGTCACATATCCACGTACACTACCTTTAGCGTCAGCTTCTACCACAACATTGCCAATTGGACCACGTCCATTGAGCTGAATTGAGAGACGTTCTTCTCCTTTTAAAACAGCCTGCGCCATCAACGTCGACGCTAATAAACCACGCCCCAAAACAACGGAAGCAATACGCGTTGTGTTATGAGTTTGTGCTGCTTCTCGGACCAAATTTGTCCCATTTACAGCAAATGCACGAAAATCGTTATTTTTTGTAATTGCCTTAATAAACTGATCAGCCATTTAATTATTTTCCTTAACTTCAAATAAAAAAGTCGACCCAACGGTCAACTTCTATTTTACTAATTTTTATCATGATTGTCATCAGCAGGTGCATCATCAGGTACTTCAACAACTTCTGAATCGGAGGTTGTATCATCATCTTTTGACTCACTGTCTGGATGTTCATACTTTTCTTCAGCTTGAGAATCCTTAGCATCAGCTGCAGCTTTGGCTTCTTCAAACGACTTAGCCGTTGCCAATTGATCATCATCTTGGACATCTTTACGCGTAAATTCACCCGTTTCATAAATGTCTTTAATTTGTCTTTCGTCCAACGTTTCAACTTCAAGCAACGCTTCAGCAATAGCTGTCAACTTATCTTTATGCTCTTGCAAAATTGTTAACGCATCGTTGAAAGCCTCTTGCGCCAAACGACGAACTTCTTCATCAATCAGACGTGCTGTTTCTTCAGAATAAGCGCGATTACCACCTTGATCAGCATAACCAACACTGGCATTACCTTCAAGTTGTACCATACCTAACTTATCTGACATACCAAAAGCGGTTACCATTTGACGTGCCAATCCTGTTGCTTGCTGGAAATCGTTGGAAGCCCCCGAACTTGCTTCATTAAACATGAAGATTTCGGCAGCACGTCCACCCATCAAACCAGCTAATTGTTCCTTCGCTTCAGAATACTTCAAATTATAACGATCATTTTTCGGCGTCATTAGGGCATAACCACCAATGCGGCCACGTGGCACGATTGTTACCTTACGAACAACTGAAGCTTCTGAACGGACCAACCCAACCAACGCATGCCCCGCTTCGTGATAAGCGGTTGTACGTCGTTCTGATTCTGACATACCACGATTTGTTTTCGCTGGGCCTTGGAAAATACGATCTTCCGCTTCATCAATATCAGCAGCGTCAACCTTTTTCTTATTGCGACGAGCTGCTAACAACGCTGCTTCGTTCAACAAGTTTTCTAAGTCGGCACCAACATATCCCGGTGTCTGTTGCGCAATCGCTTTCAAATCAACGTTGTCAGCCAATGGCTTATTTTTGGCGTGAACATTCAAAATTGCTTCACGGCCTTTAACATCTGGTGCGCCAACCAAAATCTTACGATCAAATCGACCAGAACGAAGCAAAGCCGGATCCAATACATCTGAACGGTTTGTAGAGGCCAAAATGATAACCCCTTCTGAACCTTCAAAGCCATCCATTTCAATCAAAATTTGGTTCAAAGTTTGTTCACGTTCATCGTTACCGCCGCCCATTCCAGTACCACGGCGACGACCAACAGCATCAATTTCATCAATGAAAATAATTGCTGGGGCTGACTTCTTAGCGTTTTCAAACAAGTCACGAACACGTGAAGCACCAACACCAACAAACATTTCCACGAAGTCTGAACCAGACATTGAGAAGAATGGCACACTGGCTTCACCAGCAACAGCCTTAGCAAGTAATGTTTTACCAGTTCCCGGAGGTCCTTCCAAAAGAACACCCTTTGGTATACGAGCACCTAAACTCACGAATTTCTTTGGTGATTTCAAGAATTCAACAACTTCAACCAGTTCTTGCTTTTCTTCTTCCGCACCAGCGACATCCGCAAAGCGAACTTTATTGTCTTTGGGATCTGATGGCTTGGCTTTTGACTTGCCAAAGCTCATCATACCGCCTTGACCACCTTTGCCACCACCAGCTTGATTCATCATGACATAGAAGACAGCCACGATTAGTAACACTGGAATCAGTGATACCAACAAGTTTAACCAGAAACCAGAATTTTCAGCCTGCTTTGTAACTAATTCTGTCTTCGTCTTAGTTGCAGCTTGCGTAACTTCCTTTAGTGAAGCGTCGTTAGGCAGCAAAGTTGACGTGAATTTTGTCACCTTTTGAGTTGGCTGTAAGAAGCTAATACCGCTATCTTTAGAAGCTGTTTGTGCTTTTTTATAAGTACCAGTAATATTATAAATACTGTTACCGGGTTGCACTGTAATCGATTTGATTTCTTTGTCATTCAGCGCCTTAATAAATTCACTTGATGTTAAGGTTTTAGTTGTTGACTTGTCGTTACCGAACAAGCCATAAAACATGCCAACAACAACAAGGAAGATAAAGACGTAGAAAATGCTATTTCGAAAGAAACCGCCTTTGTTATTTTTCATTGTAATTCCTCAATTTCTATTTGGTGTAAACTTCTTTTTTCAAAATACCAACGTACGGTAAGTTTCGATAAAAGTCTTTGTAATCTAGACCATATCCGACAACAAACTGATTACGGACATCAAAGCCAATATAATCAGCCGTTACTTCAACTTTACGCCCCTCTTTTTTGTCCAATAGAGTTGCAACTTTAATTGATCGTGCGCCTCGTTTAGCAAGTAAGTCTTTCATAAACAGCAATGATTGACCAGTATCGACAATATCTTCTAAAATAATCACATCACGATTCTGAACATCTGACCTAATGTCTGTCACCAATGTAATCTCATCAGTACTTGCAACACCGCCATGATAACTAGAAATTTTAATAAATTCTAATTCTGCGTATAAATCAACCTCACGGATCAAATCAGCCGTCCAAAGGTAAGCACCTTTCAACACTGACAAGAACAAGGGACGCTCGCCCGCGTAGTCTTCAGTAATTTGCTTACCTAAACGCTGCGCTGCTTGCTGAATGCTTGCCTGATCATACAAGACTTCTTCTATATCGTTATCCACTTATGTTTCCTCAATTCGCCATACAAGCCAATTTGGCTGCGTATTTTGTTTAACAGTATATTCTGCACTGACACGCCATTCATTGTTGCGTAACTGCACTGCGACAATATCATCATTCATCGTTGTAAGCACTAACATTGCTTCCCGTTCTTGTAACGTCAGTTTTTCGTCAATTGCTAGTCGTCTCAACTTTTTATGGCCGTTTATGAGAGCAATTTTATCACTAGAGTTAGCTGAACGCAAGCAAATCACTGCCTTTTTTGCGGCCATTGAAAATGCAATAGCGGAATCTTGATGAATTGGCTCTTGATCAGTCCATAACCATGACTGATTTGCCAAAAAATACCGTTGATTCAATTTTAACATAACTGGCGACAAAACTTGGCCCCTATTTTGCTCTTTTTGTAGTCCAAGTTGGTCATAGCTCTTGACAAGTTGCACACCTTGATTCAAAGCAATACTGCCATTGGGTTTTGAATCGTTATTAAGCAGCTGAAGCGCTTCCATAATTTGATTCTCTTTAATATTAAATATTTGGTGTGATTGCAACCAATATTTTAATGTAGGCCCCTGCCATGCCTGTGGAATCGTATGCCAAGACGCGATATTTTGTGCATAAATAGCAGCTTGTTCGTCAATTAGTCGTTCTTGATTTTGAATTTGTTGCGCCATGTCATTAATATGTCGAACAGCTTGCGCATTAATGGTTGTGAGTTTTGGCAGCACATCATTTCGCAATAAGTTTCTCGGCGTGTAATTGGGATCCGAGTTGGTACTATCTTCTCGCCATTTCAACTGATTGCGATTGGCATAAGCAACTAATTCTTGTTTTGTCAACGCCAAAAAAGGCCGAATAATGTGATTAGTTTTTGCCATCATGCCCGACATTTGACGCAATTGGCCGCCCCTGATCATTTTTAATAAAACTGTTTCTGCTTGATCATTAGCATGATGCGCCACTACGATTGTGTCTGTTTGATACTGCTTTGCTAACGCATTAAAAAAATCATAGCGAAAAATTCGAGCTTCTTTTTCAACCGCATGATCAGGTATCGTTTGCCAGTCACGTTGTTCAAAAATGACATTCATTTTTTGGGCTAGTTTAGCCACAAAGGACGCGTCCTCATTGCTCTCTGAACGCAAATGATAGTTGACGTGGGCAACGACAATACGGATTGGCATTTGCGCTAGTGCGTGGAGTAAAACAACAGAGTCCACCCCACCAGAAACAGCAACAATAACCGTTGATGGCCATGAATTTTGTTTAATTGCTTGTTTAACTTTTTCCATTGTTATGAAAAAGGCACCCCTTCGGGTGCTTCTCCTAGTTATTATCTGCAGGTAGGTTGTAAATGATTTCGCCGGCTTTTGAGTAACCATATTTATCGCGTAATAATTGTTGCAAATAAGTGGGGTTTTTGAGGCGCTTAACATTTGTTGCTAACTGCTTATTTGTTTTTTGAACGTGTTCCAAACGATCTTGCGTCTTAGTCAGCTTCTGATTAGCCGCATGTAGTTTCACCTGACCAATCAATAATTGCACAGCAAAAATAGTCGCCACTAACGCGCTAATTAACAAAATGTTTTTTTCGCGACGCGCGTGAGCTTTACGATAATGCTTAGCTGCCTGTGCATTAGCCAATTCAGAATTATGAATTTCACGTGCAATTGCTGAATTAAGTGGCGTAATATTTGATTGTTTTTTTTGTCTATAAACCGCCATGTGAATTTTACCTATTACAAGTGTCGCACGTTCTTTAACACTTTTCAACAATCTTTAGACTTGTTTAATAATTTTGCTTACTTTTCGTCACCGATTTCTCGAAAATCTTGCGCATACGTTTCACGCAAAACCTCATACATGTCAGCAGATTCTTCTTTTTTGGTCGTTTCTACAATTTTAACCACTTTAACCGTCACTGTTTTGTTACCAAAACGGATTTCGAGCTCATCATTAGTGGCGACATCAGTTGAAGATTTTGCTACTTTACCATTAATTGAAATCCGACCTTGATCAGCGATTTCTTTTGCAACGGTACGTCGCTTAATTAAACGAGAAATTTTAAGGTATTTATCTAATCGCATAAGTTACTCCTTTTCATGCTCACTTTGTTCTTTTTCAATCACTACTAATAAGAAGTCACGCAAAATATTGAGCCATATACTGCTTTCAGCAACATCATTAACGGTCAATATTACCTGCAAGTCACCAGATTCTGTGCGTACGGCTGCCTTTAGTGGCACGTCGATAAGCGCTTCAAAAATTGTCTCACCTGACAATTTTGTCGTCGCTTGTGCATTAAATGTGATGGCTAACTGCTTACGTTGACGCCGTATATTGATGATTTGCGCTTGATCAGCCAATTGCTTAATACGACCAACCAACAATAACCTAGCCACTTCATCCGGCATTTCACCAAATCGGTCCAACATGTCAGCTTCAATATCTTCAAAAACATCGTCTGTTTTTGCTTGCCGTACTCGTGTATAAAGTTCAATTTTTTGTGCATTATCACTGACATAATCATCGGGTAGATAAGCTAACACTCCTAAAATCAGCTCGGCATCTGTTTCTGGTTGATCTGAAGTAATGACTTGTCCTTGTTTTTGCGCAACTGTGTCTTTCAACATCTGCGTATACATATCATAACCCACAGAGTCAATAAAGCCATGTTGTTGCTTACCTAATAAATCACCCGCACCGCGTATGCTCAAATCACGCATTGCAATTTTAAAACCAGAGCCCAATTCAGTAAAATCACGAATCGCTTCTAGTCGCTTTTCAGCCTCTTCGGACGGTGTTCGGGTAAATGGATAAGTGAAGTATGCATAAGCTAGTCGTGTTGATCGTCCCACACGGCCACGCAATTGATACAATTGCGACAATCCCATGTGGTCAGCATTTTCCACAATTAAAGTGTTGGCGTTTGGAATATCAACGCCAGTTTCGATGATGGTTGTTGTCACCAAAACATCATATTCGCCATTCAAGAAATCATATAGAATACTTTCTAATTGTGTCTCAGACATTTGACCATGAATCGCCGCCACTCTAGCACTTGGCACAAGATCTTCAATTTGACTCACAACACGATCTAAATCCATCACGCGGTTGTGCAAATAGAAGACTTGTCCATCACGAGCAATTTCTTTTTCAATGGCATCACGTACCACTGTCCAATCAGCTTCCATGACATAAGTCTGAATGGGGTAACGGTTAGCTGGTGGTGTCTCAATGACTGACAAATCACGTGCCCCAACCATTGCCATATTCAATGTTCGAGGAATCGGCGTCGCTGTTAATGTTAACACATCAACGCTAGTACGCAACTGCTTGAGGCGTTCTTTATGCTTGACGCCAAAACGTTGTTCTTCATCAATAATCAACAACCCTAAGTCAGAAAAGTTAACATCCTGACTTAGTAAACGATGCGTGCCAACTACAACGTCTAATTCATGCGCTTTAAGCTGGCTAATCACCGCTTTGTTTTGAGATGGCGTCTGAAAACGACTCAGTACGCCAATTCTAATTTCGGGAAAATCGTCAAACCGCGCTTTCATTGTTTCATAATGTTGCTGTACCAAAATCGTTGTTGGTGCTAAAAAGGCAACTTGTTTGCCAGCATGAGCCGCTTTAAACACCGCCCGCAAGGCAACTTCTGTCTTACCAAAGCCGACATCTCCGACCAATAAGCGATCCATTGGTCTGATTTTTTGCATATCAGCTTTAATTTCTTCGATACTGCGAATTTGGTCTGGGGTTTCAGGATAGCGAAAGGCTGTATCAAACTTCAATTGCGCCGTATCGTCTGGTGGGAAAGCAAATCCTTGTTGCGCTTCGCGCTTGGCATATAATTCAAGCAAATCGTCCGCAATATCTTCTATTTTTGCCGCAACTTGTCGTTTGGTTTTAGCCCATTCACTACCACCTAACTTATTCAGCTTTGGTGCCTTAGCGGCATCCGACGCGCCAATATATTTTTGAATTAAATTTAGTTGCGTAACTGGAATGAAAATCTTTGCATTCTGTTGATAAGCAACTGATAGATAATCTTGCTTGTCACCATCTGCTTCAATGGTTTGAAGACCTTCGTAACGTCCAATACCATGATTAATGTGAACGACATAATCACCAACGTTCAACTCATTATACGATTTTAAACGCTCTGCGTTAGCAATTTTTCTTTGACGTGGTGCTGTTTTGTGTGTTTGTGTAAATAATTCTCGCTGCGTGAATACTGTCAAATGCAACTGTGGCCACTCAAATCCCGCTGTCAGGCCCCCAGACATAATCTGAACTTGATTAGGTAAGACTTCAGTTGTTTCAGTAATTGGTATTTTGAAATCAACAAGCGAAGACGCAAAATCATGGCGCTGCTTGGCATCATCAATCATCAAAATGACTGTCGTGCCAGCTTCTTGTGCGTATGTTAAATCATTCTTGAGGGCGTTGATTTGGCCATAATATTGGTTCGCTGGTCGCGTTGTTATTTCAACCATTGCATCAAATTTAATACGATTCAAACCACGTTGAAAGTTGGCCAAATATAAAGTTGTGCGCTGATTATGCGCAATTTGGTCAGCAATGTCAACACGCCACGTTTGGTGTGGCAATAATTGAAAGCTTTCAATTTGTTTATCAATCCACTCTTGGTCACGACTTAATTGCTGTAATCTTGTTTCGGTGAGACGTGTATACTCATCAATCACTATCAAGGCGTCATCATGAAAATAATCCAATAAAGTTGTTTGCCCATTAAAAAAATACTGCATATAAGGCAACAATTCTGGTCCACGTTCATGAGCGTTTAGAACGTGTTGTGTTAAAGCAAAACCGTCAGTAGCATGTTTTTTATCAGCCCCATTTAGGCGGGTACGATTATCACTAAAATCCGTTTCAATTGCTAATTTGGCCTGATCATATTGTGACTCTGACACAACAAAGTCAGTTGCTGGATCAATTGTTACCGCTTCTAAACTATCAATGCTTTTTTGGCTTGTAACATCAAAATGTTTTAATTGATCTAATTCGTCATCAAAAAAATCCAAACGAATCGGATCGTTGGCTGTTAACGGATAAATGTCAATGATTGAGCCACGTTGCGCAAACTCACCGGGTGTTTGTACGAGCTTGACTGGTGAATAACCCATCATCATCAACGTGTTCTTGATCTCTGAAAATTCATAGGTCTCACCAACGCGAATCGTCAAGCGAGCAGCTGTCACGGTTGCCATATCAGGTAGTAGACGCTCTGCACCCGCCAAATTAGTCACAACGATCATAGGTTGACCAGTCACGAGCGCCATAAGTGTTTGTAAACGCTGCAAGCGTAATTCTGGCGAACTAATCGCCATCTCTGTTGCCACTGATTCTTCTGCTGGAAACTGGTATACATCCTCAACTAACGCAGCAACATCAAAATAAAGTTGCTCGGCATGCGTTTGTGTGTCGGCAATGACCAATACTTGTCGAGGATTAGCATTAAAAATAGCGGCAATGCTTGCTGCTTTTACTGTTCCATTCACGCCTAAAAGCAACTGTGTTGCGGCACCAGTTGCTTGTTTGACAATTGTTTGAATTGTATCTGTTTGACTTAAATATTTAACTAAACTCATTTACCCGTTATATTGATTGCTTAACTCTGCTATCGTTGCCCCGTTGATCCAATCAGAAATGGCCTGCGTGCTGCGTGCAAGCATTGTCTCGACGATTTCTGACTCTGCTTTTGAAAAATGTCCCAAAACATAGTTAATGACCACTTGTTTTTCATGTTCTGGATGCCCTAACCCAAATTTTAAACGTAAAAATGTTTGTGAATCCGTGTGCGCCATAATACTTTTGAGCCCATTGTGACCACCAGCTGATCCTTTGGCACGAAAACGCAGTTTGCCAAATGGCATATCCATGTCATCAGCTAAAACCATGATATCGGTGACATCACCATCATAGTAATCTAAAATTGCCCGAACGGCTTTACCTGAATCATTCATATAAGTTGTTGGCTTAACCAGCATGACAGGCACACCATCAACTTGAATTTTAGCGGTCAATGCAAACTGTTTTGTTGGTGAAAAAGTTGCATTGTGAGCAGCTGCAAAAGCATCAATTGCCATGAACCCAATGTTATGACGCGTCTGATCGTACTTTTCACCAATGTTTCCTAACCCAAAAATAAATTTCATAATGACCATTTCTTTCTATAATTTCACTTCTTCCAGTATACCACGCGCGCAGAGCGATTTTATGTTATCATATTGTATGGCGGTTTCATGATAAAAAAATTAGATTAGGACACGAATATGTTTCAAAAATCTTTAGTAATCCCTAAATCACAATTGACCACTGTGACCGAAAATACGACAATTCAAGAAGTTTATGATATTTTCGATAATCCAGACAATGCTCACACACGCACCATGCCAATATTAGATGAGTCTGGACGCCTTTTTCGTGGGAATATTTATAAACAACACGTCTTTGAACACATTGCCAAAGGCGGTGATATGAGTTTGCCAGCAACAGCTATTATGCGCAACTCAACCAAGTTTATTTACACAACCAGTAAATTTTACGAAGTTTTTTTTGCCATTCGCGATTTACCTTTTATCGCTGTTTTAGATGAAAATCATCAATTTTATGGCATTTTCACACATGATGCTTTAATGGATTTGTTATCACAAAGTTGGTCTGTTCGTTCTGGCGGTGTTGCTATCGCTGTGGCAACGCATAATGAGCAAGGCGACTTGAGTAAAATATCAAAGATTATCACACGTTACTCAAACGTCGAATCATTATTGACGATTCGCTCTGAAGGTGAACCGTTGACTGTACTTTTCACATTACCATTACAAGCAGAAAGTGAACAGTTAGCCAAGCTTATCAAACATTTAGAGAAAAAACAATACACTGTTGATAGTGTCGAAAATTTAAATCGTTTTAAATAAAAAATCTGTGAGATACAATGTGGTCTAAAAAGTTAAAACAACTTTTTAGGCCACATCAATAATCACAGATTTTTTTATAGCCATATACCAGCCATAATCACAACGGTCATCCCCAACATCACAACAACCAAATTTTTAATGGCCAAAACAAATGTCTCTCTTTTGATTGGGCGGTCTACAAAGCCCTTGGCATTTTTTAAGACAATTGGTAACAGTGCAATCATAGCGTATGTCGTAATTGGTAACCAACCCACAATTGTAGCAATCAGCAATTCAATAAACGCCAAAATAGCATAAAAAACATACATACGCTTAGCCGAGGAGATCCCCATATAATGTACCAATGTATGCCGATTATTGCTTTCATCCACATCATGATCGGCAATATTATTCGCAAACATAATTTCTGCAATAAATATCACCAACGGGAAACTGACAATAAACCATTGAAACAAGACACTCACCGTTAGTGTCATTCTCGTGTTGACGTACACTTGTGCCACAAATATAAAGTAGCCCATTGTAATACCTGAGACAATTTCACCAAACGGTGTATTGGTAATTGGCTTTGGGCCAGCAGAATACAAATAACCAATCACAAAACTCAAAATACCAATAATCCATGTCACGTAGTCAGTCAACAACGCGACTGTAATGCCTGCTACAACAGCAATCAGCGCCAACCACATGGCAACATGTAAAACTTGTTTATCAGTGATCACCTCACCAGCAGCTTGTTCCCTCAAAAAGTCGTTTGCTTTTTGTCGCTTATTATCTTCATAGCGATTGAAAGTATTCACTGCAAGATGAACACTGACAGTCGCAATAATCAACAATGCAGCGTTTAACCAATTTAATCTGCTATACTGCCATTGACTGTACACCAATCCGACTAAAAGCGGCGCAACACTGGGAATCACCACGCGAATTTCAACTAAATCTAAAAATTGTTTTGGTGTCATCATTTCAAAAATCCTCTGATACTCATTGTATCAGAAAATAAAAACGCGACACAATTAAAGTGTCGCGACAAAATCATCAAATTGCTGATCTAAGGCTTGAAAATAAGCGTCTCGTCCTTTTTTAGGCGCTTCCAAAACATATCCTAAGAGAAAATCTTGCACATCGTCATTAGTAATAAGTGACATAAAGGCTAACAAGTCAGCTTCCGTGGGTAGTTCGAGATTTTTCTTTAGAATCATAATACCAACATCACCAAATAAAAGATCTGCCTGAAAACCTGTTGGTCCGCCTTTAATGGCGACAAAAATATTCTCGTCATGGTCAATCCAAATTCTTAGCTCATCTTGACTTTCAGCTAAAAAGGGTAATTGGGCACTTTCTGCAGCATGTGTCAGTGCCGTCAGTTGTTGCTTATCCGTTAATCCTACTTGTTTTGTCATTTGTTGCACCTTCTTATAAGCTAATCATGATACTTTTCAGCCTAAAATGCAAGCGTTTACACTTTAATGACGTTCGTATGGTGTTAAACGCACCTGTCCGTCAAGATACTCGCCAACAAAAATATCACTGACTTGTTCATATCCTTGTCGCTCGACCTCGTTTGTCAACCATTCTGCATCGCGACCAATTAAATCAAGTAAATCTGTGTTGATTTGACCATCAAAAATGATAGGATACTTCATATTTTCTTCGCCTTCAAGAATCACTGTTAGTTGACCATTCTGCTCTAGAACAGCGCGCTTAACTTTTGACAAATCGTACACACTCTGTGCGCGTAATTTAAACATCAAATCATTTGCTGATAAGCCAGCACGCAACACATTTTTAATAGCTACTTCACCATGATCCACCACTACTTTAGGTTGACCATCAATCAGAAGTTTGACGAAGCGATTATGTTCTTTCATGAATTTGACCGTCATCACCAACATTGTCCAAATGATTAGCACAATGGTGAATTGAAAAACAGTGATAGTGTCGGAGTAAATGACAGCACCAATGATGCCACCTAAAACATAGTTTTGCACTTGATCAAGTGCACTGGTTGGCGCTAAATTTCCCTTGCCCATAATATTGATTTGTACGATTAAGGCAAATAGACCAATGGCAAGTTTCGTTAAAATTGGTAAATAAATACTCATTTGACAACCTTCACTTCCGGATTAACTAGATAAGCGCGCGTTAAAGTATATGATTGCTGATCGGCGCTGATAGTGACGTGGTAATACTTCTGAGACATCTTCACAATCATGCCATCGCTAACGACTTGTGTGTTAAAAAATATCTTATCTTTTGCAATGCCTTGTTCTGTCGCAAATTCATTAACAAATGATGCCATTTGCGTTTGTTGATCATCACGTGATTTTGCTTGCTGATAGTCCGTATAGCGGGCACCTGCCAAAAAAAGAAACAATAACAACGCAATAATACTTAAATCACGATAACGTGTTTGCATACGATTACGCAAAAACGCCACTGCACCAACAGCCATGAACACAAAAGCAATCACCATCAAATAAATGCCGATTGTATCATTAATGTTAGTTTGTTGTGCCAAATACTTGGCAGAATAAAACTTACTAACATTAAAGGTGAAGATTAATCTCGGCGGAGATAGTCTTCACCTATTTTTGATTTATTCTAAAATAGGTTGTGAAGCATAGGTCGCGGAGTTTTTTGGCACTGGATGTCGTGA
>NZ_MOWQ01000035.1:0-17398 GCF_002095565.1 Leuconostoc sp. BM2
TCACGACATCCAGTGCCAAAAAACTCCGCGACCTATGCTTCACAACCTATTTTAGAATAAATCAAAAATAGGTGAAGACTATCTCCGCCGAGATTAATCTTCACCTTTAATGTTAGTAAGTTTTATTCTACTGAAATCAAAAATGGATATAATGGTTGTCCACCATCATGGATTTCAATTTCAAGGTCTTCATCAATAGCAGAAACGCTTTTTGCTAATTTATTAGCCGCTTTTTCTTTTGTATCTGCACCAAAAATAATCGTAACAATTTCAGAATCATCATCCAACATTTTTTCGACTGATTGTTCCGCTGCAGCTTCACTGGTGTCCGCCACAATTTGAATGTCACCATCAATGATTCCCATCCAATCGCCATTATGAATCTCAACACCATTTAGCGTCGTATCTCGCACTGCCTGCGTAATCTGAGCTGATTTAACATCAGCAATCATATCCGACATGGCACTAGCATTTTCTGACGCTTCAGCCTCCGGATTATATCCCATCATTGCTGTCAATCCTTGCTGAACTGTACGTGTTTTAACAACTTGTACCGGTACATCAGCTAAGTCAACTGCTTGTTCAGCTGCCATAAAAATATTACTATTATTGGGCAAGACAACAGCTTGATTAGCACCACTTGCTTTAATCGCGTCAACAATATCCGCTGTTGAAGGGTTCATTGTTTGTCCACCAGAAATAACTGTATGAACGCCTAAGCTTTTAAATAACTTAGCCACACCCTCTCCAGCTGCGATAGCAATAACTGCTGTTTCAGGTGCAGGCTTTGTCATTTCAGATATTTTAGCCGTTTGTGCTTCGTCTTCACGCTGTGCGTCAATAACAGCTTGTTGTTGATCACGCATATTATCAACTTTTACTTTAACTAATGAGCCAAAATGAGTGCCCCAAGTAATGACTTCACCAGGATTTTCTGTATGGACATGCACCTTAACAATTTCATCGTCATTAATGACCAACAACGAATCACCCAATTGCGCTAAATGTTTGTAAAATTCATCATAATCAAATTCATGATCATAAGTCGTTCCTTTACCGATTTGAACCATGACTTCCGTGCAGTATCCATACTTGATATCTGCTGGATCAAGGTTACTGTTAGCTTGGGCACCAGCGTGCAATTCTTTGACCATTTGATCAAGTTCCGCATTATCTGGCGCTTTCATATCTTCTTCATTAAAATCGCCGCTCAGTACTTGATAGAATGCCTGCAAAACAAACACAAGTCCTTGACCACCTGAATCAACAACGCCAACTTCTTTTAGCACAGGTAGCAAATCAGGTGTGCTATTTAAAGCTTTCTGAGCTGCGTCTTCAACGGCAGCCATCAACTCAACAACATCATCAGTTTGGTTGGCTACCTTATTTGCTTTTGAAGCTGCTTCCCGAATAACTGTCAGAATTGTACCTTCTGTTGGCTTCATGACAGATTTATACGCAATTTGAGCCCCAGCCATCAAAGCATCGGCTAAATCACGTGCTGAAAGTGTCTCTTTGTCCGCCATACTATTGGCAAAACCACGAAAAATTTGAGACAAGATAACGCCTGAGTTACCTCTAGCGCCCATTAGCAAACCTTTTGACGTTGCCTTAGCGAGTGCACCAATATTGGTATCTAACGCGTCTCTCTCATATTGTGCGCCACTCGCCATCGACAAGCTCATATTTGTACCAGTGTCACCATCGGGTACTGGAAATACATTTAATTTATTGATTTTATCCGCATTCGCGGCAAGCGCTGCTGATGCAGCATTTATCATTTTACCAAATTCAACATTGGTAATAACTGTGAGTGAATTGACTGACATGACCTCTCCTAGTCACTGACGCGAACACCCTGAACTATCACATTAACTTCAGTGACATGGATGCCCAACAATGCGTCGAGATTATATTTGACTTTACCTTGAACCGACTTTGATATTTCTGATAGTTTAGTGCCATATTGGGCAACTAAATAGACATCAACACCAACACCACTATTTTCCTGATGTACAACAACGCCCTTACCATAATTTTCGCGGTTCAATATTTGATTAACACCATCTCGAAAGGTAGCTTTTGAAGCCATGCCGACAACGCCAGGGTTTTCAATCGCTGAACCACCGACAATCGTCGCAATGACATCATTTTCTAGCGTAATATCGCCGTTTTTTGTTTTCATCTTAATTGCCATAGTCTATTTAATGAATTATTTGTGAAACGATTTTTTCTGCTGTCGCTTACAATAAAACATTTCTCCTCCTTACCAAAGGTTTGTTAAATACTATTTTACCATAGTTAACTGATATTACGCCTACACGGTCTCTGATTAACAAGGATCAACTTGATTGACGCTGAATCGTGAATAAAAAAAACCACCATACGGTGGTCTCACGATATTGGCAAACCAACAAATCGTGTTTTAAACGCGTTCGATTGAACCGTTCTTTAATCCGGCCTTCAAAGTACGCGCCGTCAAGTAAACCTTCTTTGGTGCGGCACCGTTGATTTTTACCGTAACTTTTTGCAAGTTTGGCTTCCAGCTGCGACGGCTTGAATTCAACGCGTGTGAACGTTGGTTACCGAAGCGTGTGCGTGCACCAGTAATAGCATCTTTTGCCATGTTCGACCCTCCTTTTCGAGCCATTTATTTTTTAAGCTCTTTCTACAACAATATTAAATTTTACCAGAATTTTAAACTTTTGACAAGTTAATTCGCATATTTTGACAAAATATCTGCTAACTGTTGCTTATTATGAAAGCCTGTTAGTCGTTCCACAACTTCACCGTCTTTTTTAACAAGAAGTGTCGGAATTGCCCGAATACCAAATTCAGCAGGTGTTTGAGGATTCTGATCCACATCCATCTTCACAAATTCAACATTGTCAACTTCATCTGATAGTGCCTCCAAAACAGGTGATTGCATCCGACATGGACCACACCACGTCGCCCAAAAAT
Source organism: Leuconostoc sp. BM2 (assembly GCF_002095565.1). Taxonomy (NCBI): domain Bacteria; kingdom Bacillati; phylum Bacillota; class Bacilli; order Lactobacillales; family Lactobacillaceae; genus Leuconostoc; species Leuconostoc sp. BM2. The sequence continues at coordinate 2,962 of NZ_MOWQ01000035.1, forward strand.
CTGTAATACTAACACCTTGATTCGTTGCTGCTTCAAAAGTCGCATCTTCTACTGTCTTAACTGCCATGTTAACTCCTATCTATGGATTGCGTCACCATGATAATACCTGTATCAAAGCTGACGTGGACCCTATCATTTAAGAATTCATTTGATGACCACATTTTATACTTATTTTCTGTTAGTGTCAACGGATATTTAGCGTCAATAATTTTAAAATTTTTAACGTCATTAATTGGCATGAAGCCCAAATAATGACTGTTTTCCTGCTTTAAAACAGTATGTTCGCCAGCTTTCAAAAAAGTAACAGTATTAGTTTGATCAATGATTTCAAGTTTTTCAACGACACTATCAAATTTTGGATCGGCCATTAGCCATAAATTACTTAATAGGTGATCCAGTCTACCACCTGTTGCACCAAAAACTTTAATACAAGACACAGGTTGTTTTTGGGCAAACATAACCGCTAACTCAGTATCTGTTTCATCTTTTTCGGCGCGCACATGGACAATGTTTTCAGTGGCAATATGTTCTTGTAGCGCCTCAAATTCCACTGATGTCAAAGAATCAAAATCACCAACAGCAAGCATCATCGCAACATGATGTTGATATAAATACCAAGCACCACGATCTGCGCCAATCCAAGCGCCAGGCTCACTAAATAATTTTTTTGGCCACAGATCCACCGGCCCACCTGCTAAAATATTAATTTGCATTATTTAGTCAATTCTTTCAAAATATCAATTTTTGCAGCGGGATCAACTTTATCATACACGTAAGATCCGGCGACAAACACATTGGCACCAGCTTCGTAAGCCGCAGAAATCGTTTCATTATTGACACCACCATCGATTTCTATATCAAAGTCGAGACCGCGAGCATCACGGAAAACTTTTAACTGTGCAATTTTTTCAATTGTAGATGGCAAAAACTTTTGACCACCAAATCCGGGATTAACAGTCATGACCAATACTTGATCGACCATATCAAGAACTGATTCAATTGCTGAAACAGGTGTGCCGGGGTTAATCACAACCTCAGCTTTAACACCTTTATTTTTGATCATTTGTAGAGCACGATGAATATGTGCCGTTGCTTCAACATGAACACCAATTATGTCGGCTCCCGCATCGGCAAATTCATCAACAAACCGTTCTGGATTAACAACCATCAAATGAACATCCAATACTAAATCTGTTTCTGGACGTAACTGTTTAACCCAGTTTGGGCCATAAGAAATAGCTGGCACAAAACTACCATCCATAACGTCAATATGTAAATATTCTGCGCCTGCTGCTTCGACGAGTTTAACGTCGCGCTCTAAGTTAGTGTAATCGGCACTTAAAATCGATGGTGAAATAATTCCTGACATAATCATGTCCCCTTTTAGTTATCTGTTTTATATTTTGGTTTTTGCGCTTTTATCAATTGGTAAAACGCTTTATAACTATTATACCTTGACTGAGAAATTGTGCCAACTGTCACAGCTTCTTTTACGGCACAAGCTGGCTCATTTAGATGCAAACAGCCACGAAAGCGACAATTTGAACGAACTGCCACAAATTCCGGGAAAAAATCGTCTAAAGTCTCAGCAGAAAAGTCAAATACTTCGTACGACGAAAATCCTGGTGTATCAGCAATCAATGCGTCATCAACCCGAATGAGAGTGACTTGACGCGTTGTGTGTTTACCACGGCTTAATGCCTTTGAGACCTCTCCTGTTTCAAGGCCAAGGTTTGGAGATAAATGATTCAACAACGTTGATTTACCTGCACCGGTTTGACCCATGAAAACTGAAACTTTGCCTTGCAACTCAGCTTTCAATTTGTCAAACGCATTGGGTGCTGTCGACTCAATAACCGGATAACCAATCTGACGGTATTCGTGAACAACTTTTCTCATGATTTGATATTCTTCAGATGAGAGTAAATCGAATTTCGAAAAATAAATTAGTGGCGAAACACCAGCGGCTTCCAATGCAACTAACTGCCGATCAAGCAAATTAGCTGTAAAATTGGGTTCCTTTACGGCTGTGACAATCACAGCAATATCAATGTTGGCAACTGGCGGTCTTACCAGAACGTTTCGTCGATCATGAATCGCCCAAATCAAGCCTTCGTCGCGATCACTTTCAAAATCCACAAAATCACCAACCAACGGTTTTTGTTTTGACTTACGAAATTCGCCGCGAGCACGCGTTCGTTGAATTTCTTCGGTACCATCTAATTGTATATCATAGTAACCGCTCAAAGAGCGTATAATGCGTCCTGTTTTCATAAGCTAATCATAACAAAAAAAGTCGATATAATCGACTTTTACTTGCTAATTAGTTTGTTTAAGAATTACCTGAGCTACTAGATGAGGAGGATTTGCTACTCTCATCACTCGATTCATCACTAGAAGAGGAGCTTGAACTGGATGAACTACTGCTTGAACTAGATTGTTCTGGCCCTTGTGAGATTGTCACTAATAGTGTATTATCACGTGTAATTTTTGAACCACCACGGATTGATTGACTAATAACATGATCTTTTTTGACAGAATTTGAGTAGGTGGTATTAACGTTAACCGTAATGCCGTTTTGAGCTGCCCAATTCTGAACATCATCTTGTGTACTTGATTTGGTAAAATCAGGTACCGTAATTTTTTCCGGTCCAGTTGAAATTGTGAATTTAACTGTCGTTTCAGTTGGGTCAACTTTGTCATTAGCAGAGATTGACTGTGCAATGATTGATCCTGAAGCGATAGTATCTGACGCTTGAGATGTTTTTTGTACTTCGTAACCTTGTGCCCGTAACTGTGCGGCTGTCATATCATAATCAGAACCGACATAATCACCAAAACGGACTTTTGCACGACCAGAAGAAACAATTAAATTAACAGTATCGCCCTTTTTGGCATCAGCACCATCAGTTGGCGTTGAGCGGACAACATTACCTTTTTTGATTGATTTGGAAGTTGTGGACGTCACTGTGCCGACATTTAGGCCAGCCTTTTTAATCTTACTTTCGGCCTGACTTTGAGTTAAATTCACCAAATCAGGAACAGTTGTTTTATTGGCTTGAATTTGTAAAATAACAAACAGACTGATTAGAGCAGCTGCCACAATAGCAATTGCGAATAATATCTTGCCCGTCTTGCTTTCGCGATACTTAATACCATTGCCTCGTAATACTGACCTCACATAGGCAGGCGTACGATCCACAACCTTGGCAATTTCTTTAACTGTGTAACCTTTTTTGCCATATTCAATAATACGATCTTTGATGGATGGTTCTTCTGGTGCTTCGTCTGGAAGCACATTGACAGATGAAACACCTGTTTTCAGTTGATCCTGAATTTGAGCCATGGGAATAATTCTAGTCTCATCATCAGCATCTGTCATTGGCGCAAAACGTGACTCATGCGTTCTCCTTGGCGATAACGATGTTTTAATGTCTTCTGCCATAGCTGCTGCATTAAGATAGCGATCTTGCGGCTTTTTCGCTGTTGCTTTCAAAATAACATTTTCTAAAGCCTGCGGAATTCGTGGGTCAAAATCACGAACAGATGGCATATCAGCCGCAGCATGTTTGAGCGCTACTGCTACGGGTGTGTCACCTTCGTACGGCACATGCTGTGTCAGCATTTCGTATAGCATAACTCCTAACGCATAGATGTCGGACTTTGTTGAAGCCATGCCACCTCGTGTCTGCTCTGGTGACAAATAATGAACCGATCCGATTACCGTATTTGTTTGGGTTAGGTCCTGTTCTGATTTGGCAATGGCAATTCCAAAATCAGTGATTTTGACTTTGTTTTGTGCGTCAATCAGAATATTTTGAGGTTTGAGGTCGCGATGAATAATATCTGCATCATGAGCTGCTTGCACCGCATTTAAAACCTGCAACATAATATCAACAACTTGTTGATAAGGAATGGGAAAATGTGCCTGGATATATGATTTCAAATCAGTCCCTTCAACATATTCCATAACGATGTATTGAGAGCCTTCATACTCACCAACATCATAAACTTGAACAATATTGTCATTAACTAATTCAGTAGCTGCCAAAGCCTCATGTTGAAAACGTTTTGCCAAATCAGCATCAGCTTGAATGTCAAGACGCATCATTTTAAACGTCACGTCACGATCTAAAAATTCATCATGCGCCAAATAAACGTTGGCCATGCCACCACCGCCAAGTGATTTAATAATAAGATATCGATTGTCAACTAATGTATCAGGTAACATTTTTAATCCTTTTCATGTGTAACGAGCACCGCCGTCACGTTATCTGGCGCACCAAGACTATTTGCTTGTTGAATCATATCAAACACTCTAATATCCAATGGTGCTTCTAGACGCATTGTTGCTTTTATTTCATCTTGTGTTAATACTTTTGTAATACCGTCTGTTGTCAAAAATAACATGTCATCATCAACAAACTCATGCTGAATAACCTCTAACATGGCGTGTTGATCAACACCTAAAAATCGCGTCACGCTCCGTGCATTAGGTAAATTACTGGCACCTTCTGCTGATAAAGCGCCACTACGAATCATCTCATTTTTAAGTGTATGATCAAAAGATAATTGTGTGAGCTCATCTCCGTGTAGCAAAAAGGCTTTCGAATCACCTAAATTAGCAACGACAATTTGGTCATCAAATAGTACAGCTAATACAAGGGTTGTTGCCATTTCTGATAGTTCCTCAAAGCGTTGTCCCGCTTCTAGGATGGTTTGATTTTCAATTATTGTTTGATTTTTAAGCCATTCAATTGTTGGTACAATTGTTTCAAGTTGGCTACTTTCCCACGCATGTCCAAAATGTTCCACGGTCATCTCACTAGCGACTTCGCCACCTTCATTGGAGGTGACCCCGTCAGCTACAATAACCATCGTTCGACCAAAACTATTGGTGAAGGCACCAACATAATCTTGATTGTCCGGACGTTTTGCCCCAGGATCAGTATGATAGGCAATTACCATAGATTATTTTTTCCTTAGTACTGCAACAAAGAAACCGTCAGTGTGATAATCATCGGGATAAACATGTAATACTTTCTCATGTCTATCTTCTTTAAGATTTTGTGACGTTTTTGTTGGTATCAATTCAAAATTTGGATTTTCATTCAAAAAGCTTGTCACAACATCGTCATTTTCTTGACGCAAAATTGTACAAGTACTGTAAACCATGATACCATCTTTTGCAAGGTTTTTGCTAACTGAATTCAAAATTGCGAGTTGCAAGTGTGATAAACTTTCAACATCAGCTAGTGTTTTATCATATCTAATTTCAGGTTTTCGGCGTAATAAACCAAAGCCAGAACATGGTGCATCAACTAAAATCCGATCGAATTGTTGATCAATTTGTTCAGGCACTTTGCGAGCGTCAAGCACACGTGTTTTAATTTTATCGGACAAATGCATGCGCTCAGCATTATGTTGGATCAGCTTGATTTTGTGTTCATGAATATCAAGCGCTAATACTTTAGCATCATCAGCGATATATTGTGCAATTTGTGTAGTTTTACCGCCTGGTGCTGCAGCAGCATCTAAAATATTTTTGACGTTTTCTGTCAGTTGCAAACTTTCCACCGGCAACATTGCACTTTCGTCTTGAATCGTCAATAGACCATCATGATAAGCCTTTGAACTTGCAACATGACCACCATTTACGACAAAAGCGTGAGCAGCAACTTTTGATGCTATTGTTGTAAAATTCTCTGCTTCCAACGCAGCCTTAACCTCATCATCACTAGCCAAAGCAGTATTAACGCGCACAGATTGTGATGGTGCATCATTAATTGTAGCAATCATTTGCCGTGTTTTAGTTTCACCATTTTGATTTATCAACGTCTCAATTAACCAGATGGGTAGGCTCGCTTCAACCGAAAGACGTGTCACTGTATCTGAAATATCAGTTGTGGACGGTAACCCTTGGCGATCAATATTATGCAATATTGCCGTGACAAATTTTGCAGTCCCAACATGCCCCATAACTTTAGCCACTTCAATTGATTCATTAAAAATAGCGTGTTGCGGAATTTTATCCAAATAAACCATTTGAAATAACGCGGTGTAAAGCAATTCTGTAACCCATGCATCAATTTTTTTGCCTTTGACAAAAGATGCCAACCAGTATTCAAAAGTCAAACGATGCTGAATCACACCATAAACTAATGTCGTTAGTAGTCGCGTGTCTGCTTCACCTAAATGATGTTGCTTGATGACTTGATTCAGTTGCAAATTAGAATAAGCACCGTTTTTGATTTTAGCTAATGTTTGCACTGCTAAAACCCGAGGATTGTCGCTGTATACCCGTTTATCACTCATGTTTTGTCACCCATTGTTGACCTACTTCAAGGTTTTTACCAGCACCATTTAAATAATCACTCACTGCCATTTTTGATTTACCTGCTGGTTGCAATTGATTAATTGTAATCACAGTACCATTTGCTGCTGCTATAGATAATGATTTTTTAGTTTTGGTCACAATAGTACCCGGTGCTTGCGTTGTTGTATCAGGTTGTGGTGTGACATCAATTAATTTCACACGTTGTCCACCAACTTGAATATAAGCAGGGTGCGTTGGATAAAGGCCGCGAATATGCCAGTCAAGTTGTTGTGCCGTTTCGTTTTCAAAATGCAAGTTTTGCAAATCATGCGGAATATTTGGCGCAAAAGTCACATCAGCTTCATCTTGCACCACTGGTTGAATATCACCAGTGGCGATTTTAGGCAGTGTCGCCATTAACAAATCACGACCGGCTAAACTCAACTTTTCAAACATTGTGCCCACATTGTCATTGGCAGTAATTGGCACTTTCACAACATCAATCACATCCCCAGCGTCCATTTTTTTGACCATGTACATTATGGAAACCCCAGTTTCTTGATCGCCATTCATGATTGCATAATGGACAGGTGCTCCGCCACGATATTTTGGTAATAATGAGGCATGGGTATTCACTGCAGCAATTCGAGCGGCTGACAACAATTGTTCTGGTAAAAATTGTCCAAAAGCTGCTGTCACAATGAAATCAGGTTGCCAATCAATGACTTGCTGCATTTCAGGAGAACCACTAATTTTTTCAGGCTGCAAAACGCGAACACCATGTGCCATTGCTGCTTCTTTAACAGGGCTAGGGGCCAACTCATGGCGCCGACCTTTTGGTCGATCTGGCTGAGTGACAACACCCTTCACTTCATATTGATTATCGGCCAATAATGCTTCCAATATTGGCACTGCAAACTTGGGAGTGCCCATAAAAACAACCGTATAGCTCATTAATTTACCTCGATTTAAAAAATTAAATTGTTCACCTAACAAAAATACCCGTTTAACTGCGGGTATTTGTTTTTCTTTATTATATCACATCACATAAATGAGACTGGTTCACGGTCAATACTGAGTCGCAAATCGCCTTTTGCATTTTGTGAACGATTCTGTAAAGTCTTCAATAGATTATCGACCATATCTCGCTGTTTAAACTTGAGAATGATTTGGAAATAATAACGATTGCGCATTTTGGCAATCGGTTTTGGCGATGGTCCTAAGACGATGACTTCTTGATTGACATGTGCACGTAGCCAACGTGCAACTTGTAGCATTTGCAAAGCCGCTTGATTTTCATCAGAATGACTGGCTTGAATTTGAACAGTGTAGTAATACGGTGAGTAATTACCGGCATGTCGCGCGCGCATTTCTTGATGATAAAACCCTTCATAATCATGCTGCTGAGCAAAAACAATTGCATAGTGTTGCGGGTTAAACGTTTGGACGACAACTTCCCCACTTTTTTGAGCGCGACCTGCTCGCCCGCTGACTTGCGTTAAAAGTTGAAAGGTGCGTTCACTGGCGTGAAAATCAGGTAATCCCAACGCTGTGTCTGCATTTAAAACACCGACCAAGGTGACATCTGGAAAATCTAATCCTTTGGCAATCATTTGCGTACCTAGTAAAATATCAGCTTCATGACGTCCAAATTTTCCCAGTAACTTGTCCATACTGCCTTTTTTTCGGGTTGTATCTTGATCCATTCGAATCACACGTGCTGTTGGGAAAAGCTCAGCTAGTTCAACGGCCACCTTTTCCGTACCAGTACCGTAATAGCGAATGCGTTTTGACCCACAATTAGGACAAACTGTTGGAATAGGTTCCTCATGACCACAATAGTGACATTTTAACGTGTGCGAATCCATGTGCAATGTCATTGCTAAATTACAATTAGGATCACGTGGTACAAAACCACAATCACGACACATGACAAAACTTGAAAAGCCACGGCGATTAAGCATCAGAACAATTTGCTCTTTTTTATTTAACCGATCAGCAATTTTGTCTTTCAGTTCAGCAGAAAAATTTGTTTCAGGGCCATCAGCCAAGGTATCTTTCATGTCAATGACATCAACCTTAGGCAGTTTGGCTCCGCCGGCTCTTTGTGTTAAAGTCAAACGTTCATAAACGCCACGTTGTGCGCGCGCACGTGTCTCTAATGACGGCGTTGCTGAGCCGAGAATAACTGGGATTTGATAATATTCACCACGCCACAAGGCCACATCGCGGGCATTGTAGCGAGGATTATCAGACTGCTTATATGTCGTTTCATGTTCTTCGTCAACAATAATTAGCCCAAGATTGTCTAATGGTGCAAACACCGCAGACCTTGCCCCTACGACAATTTGAACATCACTCCGTTCAATTCGTCGCCACTCATCATAACGCTCGCCATCACTTAAACCTGAATGAAGGACGGCTGTTTGTTCTCCAAAACGACTTTTAACACGTCGCACCATTTGTGGTGTTAAGGCAATTTCAGGTACCAAAAATAGCACGGTTTTGCCCTGCTTTAAGACGTGTTGTGCCACTTGCAAGTATACTTCAGTTTTGCCTGAACCAGTGATACCTTCTAGCAAAAAAGGCGCAAAACGATGTAAATCAGCTGAGGATGAAATACGATCAAAAGCTTGCTGTTGTTCATCGTTTAAGTCTAACGGATCACTTTTTTGTACCATTGCTTTAAACGGATCGCGTAATGCCTCAACTTGTTTTTTGACAAGCCATTCATGTGTCACAGCATGTGCCAATGTTGCATCACTAACCGGTAGCATTTCTTGCAATTCTTTTTTTAGCCATGTCTCACCGACATGCTGCAAAATGAATGCTATCAGTTGCGCCTGCTTTTTAGCTGTTGGTCGCAATGATTGTTGCGCCGTCTTTAATATCGTGACATTTTGACTAAATTGATAAGCTAATTGTGTTTTAACTTTTGCCCGATCATTGACTTCAATTCTAACTTCGATGCTGTGTTGGCGTCGGAGTTTGGCTAACGTAGCCAAATCCTTGTCGCTATATTGATTAGCATGAAATGCAATTTCGGTTAATCCCATGAATAGTCGATTAGCGACGTCATCACTGACTTTACCGACTACTTTTATAAAATGTTGATAGTCTGCTTTTAGGGCATTTGGCAACATGGTTTGTAAAATCGAAATTCTAAATGCAAAGGTTTCATCAGCTAAATAATCAGACAACGATAACAATTCTGTGTTTAAAACCGGTGACAAATCTAAAATTGTTGTCAATGGTCGTAATTGATCTTCTGACAAATCAGTCGTCGCACGAATACCAACCACATAACCCATCACTTCTCGACGCCCAAAAGGTACCGTGACACGCATGCCGGGTAAAATTTGATCAATCATTTCTTCAGGAATGACATATGTATAAGGTTGATCTGTTTGCATCGTTGGCACATCAACAATGATTTGTGCATATTGTTTCTTCATATCTCTATTTTAACAGAGCTGGCAAATCACTTCATCCAACAAAATAAAAAACAGACAAAACATTTGTCTGCTATCTCTTAAATATGCTTGATGTTAAATCCTGTACGTTCTTGAATGGCATTTAACGCCTGCAAATAACGCGCATAATAGCCGTAAGGATCCTCACTACCACCTTGTGCATCTAACATCACAACTTTATCCATAAAGCCATAATCTTCAATGACTTGCATGAGTTGATTATGGAATTGCCAACGTGTATCATCATCAGCACTATCCATATTACGGAATCCATCATCTACATACGGTGTCACTGGTGGAATTACTAAAATTAAATCAATTAATTCCTCACCAATTGTATTATCAAACAATGGTTGCAATTGCGCATTATCTTCCTTGCTCAACCACATATCCGCGTACACTTTGGTGACCATGGCATCTGTATCAAAAATTGTTAACCCATTATTAGCGGGTGAATTGATTTCTTTTGAATTAGCATCATATTGACCTTGAATTAGACGAATGTAGTCCTTCACAACTAGTTCATCATCACTCACATTAGAGCGTTCTTGATATTCACGAGCATATTCCTCAGAAAATGGTGAATTACTCGTTCTTGCCAAACGCCTAACAAGCGTTGACTTGCCAGTAGAAGCCGATCCCATGACCGTGACTTTCTTTGTAAAATGGCGTCGAAAGACTCGGTTAATATAATCCCAGTTACCAATCGGATCCTGACGAATCTCTGTTCCTGAAATTTTTAAAACAGTGCGATCCATCAAACTGACTTTGAATTGACCGGTTTGCGGTAATCGCTTTTCTAATTCCATTTTATAATCTGCTTCACCAGTATAAAAAGTGATTTGTGCCTGTTCATCAACAATATTGCGTTTAACGGTTTCAACTAACCGATTAGTCCATTCATCCCAACCATTCGGCATTTGTGGAATATCATCTTCATTGATATAGTCTACTTTAATGTCCGTTTCATCACTGAACGCTTCCCGCAAATAACGGAAACGTTTTTCAACGGGTAGCCCCATTTGATAGCCACGATCTCCTGTATAGCCTGATGCGATAACAACCACACCATCGTTTAAAGCCGCTGCTTTATAAATTTCAGCTTGATGGCCAACATGCATTGGGGCCAATGTGCCAAAAAACACGCCGATTTTGTGACCTTCTAAATCATCTTTATATAAATTACCTGCAATTGTAATCATGATGTTATTAAATTTTGCAGCATTTAATTGAAAATGTTGCTATTCCTTTTTAGTTAATTTGCGCCACTGAATAATACCGTAAATAGCATTAACAGTCAATGCTAAATTCATACCCAACATGGCAAAAGCACTGGGATCAGCATGTCCAGTCCATGCACGCGCCCAAAGTACGATTTCCACGATATCAAATAACAGCCACGCATACCAAGATTCCGCAAATTTAGCGGTCTGTAAAATCTGTGCTCCCATAGAAATCGTGGTTGTCAACCCATCCATATACGGTTGACGTGAACCTGCTTGTTGTAAAATTAGTCCAACAATTCCGAGAATAACTAGAAAAACTGGAATGACAAATAGCCATTGTTTAGGTGTCATATATTTTGTTGCAACAACGTCTTGCTTGTCTTTTTGGGTGATCTGATCACGTTTCATAAATCCTAACCACGCCGCAATACCAACAAATTGCATGACGACCCAGAAAGCACTCAATGCCACTTCACCAAATAACTGCGACTGAAAAGCTAGTGGCATATACATCACAGAATAAATTAAACCCCAAAAATAGTTCGTGATACGACCTTTGGCTACTAATATTACCGTAATAATATTCATCAACCCTGTCGTCAAACCAAACCAATCAAACGTATGACTATGTGCAACACCCAGTCCCCATACGAGTCCTTGTAGCGCTACCAAAACGATAAACAGCGTGCTTTCAGCTAATGTCCAGCCAAATAATAGTTCGCGAACGATATTTTTTGGATTGAAATAACGCCAAAAACGCCGTGAGACTGTCTCCTCAGTCATGTGATTTCTCCCACATTCTATGTTATTTTCTACCATTATAGCAGTTAGAGCAGAGAAAGTATCGTCAAGTAATCAGAACGTAATTTAATTTTCAAACAATGACAAATATTGACCGTAGCCCTCTTTTTGCAAATCTGCTTTAGGCACAAATCGTAAGCTGGCTGAATTAATGCAATATCGCAAACCACCTTTTTCAATTGGCCCATCAGTGAAGACATGCCCTAAATGCGATCCGGCTTCTTTGGACGTTACCTCCGTTCGTGTCATACCAAACGAGTAATCAACGTGCCGCTTAATGTGGTGCTCATCAATGCCTTTAGTAAAAGCAGGCCAACCACAGCCGGCATCATATTTATCAGTAGAGCTAAACAATGGTTCACCACTCACAACATCAACAAAAATGCCGTCGTCCCACCACTGATCATATTTACCAGTAAAGGCACGCTCAGTCGCAGCATGTTGTGTCACTTCGTACTGCTCCGGCGTTAAACGCGCGCGCAACGCCTCATCAGATTCTTTCACCATTTGTATCCTCCTTTAATTCAATAAATCTACAAAAATCCTGAGGTTCATACTCCTTAATTGTACACAGCAAAGTCATCCCGTCAAATGTCACGCCTCATCAATATCATTAGCTTTAAGCCAAATTTTAGCAGCCTGCAATTCTTCACTGGAAATAACATGAGATTGATTAAGACGGAAGACAGTCACTAATGCTTTTGCTTGAGCCAAATTGTCAACTAACGCATCAAAATTGTCACGCGGCACAATAGGGTCAAAATTACCGTGCGATAAAAAAACATGATTACCTTGCAATTTGGCTGGCTCTGTAATGGGCGTTAATTGCATCGCATGTAGTGCCATGACATTTTTGAATGGTGTTTCTCGATGTGTTAACAGCGCATGCAAAGCAATATTGGCACCATTAGAAAATCCAATTGCTAACGCTGACGATGTGTTCAAATCATATTTTGTTAATAATTCAGTTACTGATTTCACCAACCAAGCTGTCTGATCATTAAGAGATACTAAATTAAATTTGCCTTCAGCGTATCGTTCAAAAAAACGATGATAGCCATTTTCCAAAACACGACCTCGAATAGCTAAAATTGGATGATTCGGTGCCAAATATTTAGCAATAGGTACTAGGTCATTTTCATCACCACCTGTGCCATGTAGCAACACAACCGTCGGTAAATCTGGATTACCAGCAATAAACAAGTAGTGCACATCATCCAATTTCTGCTTAATCATACTATCGTTCGTATCAACCATGTCTTAACTCCTTTATGCTAGAAAACGACCCATTCATTGATGAGCCGTTTTTCTGTCATATTAATTTTTAGGGCTATTAAAATCAACCAAATTAGCCTCAATTTGTGTTCGCATATCCTCTAGAAAAGGTGGCAACTCAAGATGAACACCAGCTTCTTCATAAGTTTCATCTACTAAGAAGCCTGGCCCATTGGTCGCTAATTCAAACAAAATGCCCGGCGTTGGTCGGAAATATTCCGATTTGAAATAAAAACGATCAACAAATCCCGAATCTTGGAAACCTAATTCTTGTAGACGCTTAATCCAAAAGTTTAATGCTTCTTCATCGTCAACAATAAATGCCAAATGATGTGGCCCACCGAATCCTTGAACGCCACGCGGTATTATGCGAGATAACAATGTGATGACCTGCGCACCATAACCCCCATGATCAAATTCATATAACGCATAATCACCTTTGGTGTCAACTTTTTCAGCACCCATTACTTTGGTTAGCACCATATCCATTGCATCATGGTTGTTAATTGTCAGCAATTCTGGTCCTAACCCCACAATCGCATGTTGTGGATCCACCGAAGAATGCTGCCATGGCGTATGTGGCCCCGTTAATTCATTGTGACGTGGATTGGTATCGTCGGCAATCAAAGCATATCGTTGATCATCAAAATCATAAAAATTTAAGTATGTGGCACCAAATAATTCGTATGTTTTTGAGTCATAACGAATACCAAATTCATCAAAACGTGCTTGCCAATAACCAAATGAGTCTTGAGAAGGTACTCTAAAAGACGTTCTTGAAATTTCATCAGTACCAAAAACCGCTTTTTGGATCCCTGGAAAGTCAAAAAATGTCAAAACAGAGCCACCCTCGCCTTGGTCATCGGAAAAATAAAGATGGTACGTACGAACATCATCTTGATTAACCGTTTTTTTAATTAAATGCAATCCCAATTTATTCGTAAAAAAGTCCCAAATCTTAGGTGAATCGGAAGTAATCGTTGTTAAGTGGTGAATACCACGAATGTTTGTCCCCATAGCCTTTTATTCCTCTTACTTTTTGTTAGTGTATAGTTAATACTATACACTATTACATTATAATCGCAAGTAATACCACTTACTAATTATAACTGTAATAATGAATATGTATTCAAAATAAAAACATCAACCAAATACGTCACACGTTCGTTGATGTTTTCTTTAATTATTTATATTTTTATCACTAATCGGCTAGTCATTATGACGATCATCATAACCCTTAGGATGACTCTGATGCCACTGCCAAGCTGTCTTGATGATGTCTTGCACATTATCATACTTTGGTGCCCAGCCAAGTACCTCTCGTGCCTTATCTGAATTGGCAATCA
>NZ_MOWQ01000036.1:0-15986 GCF_002095565.1 Leuconostoc sp. BM2
CGCGCAATGGCACGAACAGAATAATTCAATTCGAGTAAAGTTTGAATGACAGTGCGTTCTTGAGATGATAAACTAGTCATGAGTCGCAGTTCCTTTATGGTTGTTTTAGACAATTACCATTAAAGGCGCTGCGGCTTTTTTATTCAAGTGTTCGGTTTAATTTTACAATCTACCATTTATATACTTCAACTGCTAATTTATTTTCACCCGCTTGCAAATAAGGTGTTAGATCAAATTCAGCTTGTGAAAAACTATCTTCAGAATAACCAATAAAATGACCATTGAGCCAAAGATACATCGCTTTTTCAACGCCATCAAATTGAATATGAACGTCATGTTGAGCAAAGTTGTCTGGTAACGTAAAGGTTTTGATGTATTGACCAACGGTATTGTCTGCCGCTTCACTGAAAAGACCTTTATAGGATTTATCGTGACTAAGAGAATATGGTGGACGTCGATAGATTTTGCCCTCCCAAGGGTAGAGTGTATTGATGTAGTGAATTTGACCAAATCCTTGTAACTCAATATGCCCCGGAACAGCAATGTGTTCGAATTGTTCAACGTCAAAATCCGGTTGTTCAAAGCCAATCAGTCGCTGAGATGGATTTTCTGAAAAATGAAATTGCCAGTCACCATCTAAACTTTTAGTAAAACTCGACTGCTTTTGTTTGATTTCATCTGTTGTTTGGTACATGGTATGATCACTATGAGCTGGCAATTTACCAACGCGGAAGACGCGGGGATCATCTAACCAATCCAATTTTTCTAACATAATGTCTCCTTTATTAGTATAATAATGAAACCGCTTACAATAGAATTTTACCATAAATTAGTAAATATTTTATAGAATTTATTTGATGATTACTAAATGTTTTTTAGTCAAACTAAATGAAAGAGGCAAAAAAAACAACCTCAACATGAGGTTGTTTTTTGAAGCGCTTAGCCGCGAACAACTAATACGTCTGTTTTGGCAGTGCGAGTTACAAATTCAGTTACTGAACCAATAACTAAGCGTTCTACGGCGTTCAAGCCAGTAGCACCAATAACGATTAGATCGGCATTTACTTCACTTGGGACATCCTTAGCAATCAATGCTTTAGGTGAGCCATATTCAATTAAGTAGTCAACATTTTTGACACCAGCCTCGGTTGCTTGAGCCTTGTACTTTTCTAAGCTTTTGCGTGTTTCATCTGACACAGCCTCAACCATGGTGTCATCGAAACTAGCAACGTTTTGGAAAGCACGAGTATCAATTACGTTCAAAATTGACAAAACACCGGCATCGCCAGCGTCCAGTGTCAACTCAATGGCGCGAGACAAGGCAGCTTCAGATTCTTTTGAGCCATCCATAGGTACCAAAATCTTGTGATAGTTTGCTGTCATAATAACTTCCTCCATAAAACGTGTTCCCACGGTTTTTCTTTACACCTTTAGTATAGCGCTTTCATACTAAAATTAGTAGTAAATTGTCTATTATTTCACAGAATAGTCTAATTCCAATAAAAAAGCGTTCACAAATGTGAACGCACGGGTCATGCCCGGAATACTCAATTGATACCGTTAATCGTTGCGCAGATTTTCCTCGAAATTATCGAGGTGGATGGTGCATCAAGATTGTCAGATTACCGAATGAAAGGGCAGATCTTCTAAGTCAAGAATTCCCAACCGAAAATAAAGGTTGTAAGGAAAAAGCTGATGATGCAACAATGCGTATATCTGAGTAATTCAAAGTATATTATAACGCGAAAAGATTTTGAACAACAGTCTTGACATTTTCAGCTTAAACCTTTTTGTTGTTGTGATTTTAACGACTGATAAACATCACGGAATTGTTTTTCTGTTTTAGAATTACCTTTTGGTTGGAAGTAAGTTTTGTTTTTGAGTTTGTCTGGTAAATATTGTTGCGGCACCCAGTCATTATCAAAATCATGCGGATAAATGTAGTCCACACCATGACCAAGATCGTGCGCACCTTTGTAATGCGCATCTTTCAAGTGATCTGGAATATCCGAAATTTTACCACTGCGGACATCACTGAGAGCGTTATCAATTGCAGTATAAGCAGCATTTGATTTTGGTGATAAAGCGAGTTCGATTATGGCGTTGGCCAATGGAATGCGCGCTTCTGGAAATCCAAGCGTTTGTGCGGCCTGAATGGCTGTTATAGCGCGTTGTGCTGCAGCTGGATTAGCTAAACTGATGTCCTCATACGCAATCACAGTTAATCGTCGCGCTAAGATTGGTAAATCGCCAGATTCAATAATGCGCGCTGCATAATGCAACGCAGCATCAGCGTCTGATCCTCGAATTGATTTTTGTAGCGCAGAAATAACGTCATAGTGTGCATCGCCATCTTTGTCTGCTGACAATGCCTTGCGTTGCACCGTTTCTTCAACAATAGGTAAGGTAATATGGATGACATTATTTTTATCTGGTTTTGTGGATAATACAGCGAGCTCCAAACCATTGAGCGCACTACGGAGGTCGCCATTAGTGGCTCGTGATAGTTGCGTTAATGCATTATCATCAAGCGCAACATCATATTCACCAAGTCCTTTTTCTTTGTCATCTAGTGCACGCGCAACGGCACTTTTAATATCCTCAGCACTAAGACTATTCACCTGAAAAATCTGTGTACGGGAGCGGATGGCGGGTGTGACGTTAATATATGGATTTTCCGTGGTGGCGCCGATTAGAATAATTGCCCCTGATTCAAGGTGTGGCAACAAAAAGTCTTGTTTAACTTTGTTCAAACGATGAATTTCGTCGAGCAATAATACGACTGTACCAGACATTTTGGCTTCTTCAGCAACAATTTGCAAATCTTTTTGACTATCAGTTGCTGCGTTAAGCATACGAAAAGCATATTTTGACGAACCGGCAATCGCACTAGCGATTGAAGTCTTACCTGTACCGGGTGGACCATATAAAATCATGGAACTCAAGCGATGCGCAGCGACCATGCGCCAAATAATCTTGCCTTCACCGACAAGATGTTGTTGACCAACAATTTCTTCAATTTTTGTGGGGCGCATACGGTACGCAAGGGGTTGTTGCATGAGGCACTTATCCTAAATAAATATTATCAACATTAACAGCGGTGTTGGCTGCTAGTAAAACGGCGATTGGATCATCATGCTGATGGCTTTTGGTTGCGTCAGATAATAATGTGAAAGGGTGCTTACTTTGTGTAGCTAGACCAACGTATTTAGCAAAATAGTCGCCTGCGAGATTTTGGTCGATAAGCACTTTTCCAATGCTGTGTGATTTTAACGAAGCGGCAAAAGCTGATTGTATTGCAGTGCTGCCAAGTTGTGAGACTTTAACAGCAACAATAACACGTTCTCGAAACGTGCCGAGGTAGCGGCTTTGTTCGTCAGGATTAATTTTTGGTGTGCCGTTACCAAGTTGCTCTTGCTGTAAGCGTTCATTGATGTCCATATTTTTCTCCGATACGTTTGATAATTCCATTATACGTTATCTGAGAATGGTTTTTCATGTTTAGCTGAGGATTTTTGCGGATCAATTTTATTTGTCAAGGTTGAACGTGATGAGTATCAAACATTTTGAGTGATAGTAAGGTTAAAATAATAGCGCCGCCGCCTAGAAATAAAATCAGTATACCGATTAGTGAATTAGTTAGTAGTGGTGATCCAACTAAAACCAAGCTAGCCAATATTTTACCTAGTTGAAAGATACTACCATTGAAAGCAATATAGGCGCCACGCTGGCTTTTGGGCATTAAATTAGCCAACTGTACCTGTCGAGTTGGCACATACATGAGTTCTCCAAAAGATAGAATTAAGCTTGAAATAAGGAGTGGTAAAAAAGTGATTGTGGTTGCTTGCAAAGCAAAGCCAATCGTGAATAATAATGTGCCAATTGTGAAAATATAGCGTGTATTATACCGCGCAATCCATTTTGAAAACAGTGCAGTGAAAAATATAATAATTAGTGTGTTTATTGTCGTTAACACGCTAATCATTTTAACACCGTTCAGTGGCACAGCAAATATTGTCGTGTGAACGAATTTTTCTGCAAGATGAATCGCAATATAATTTGTCCGTTGAAATTCAACCGCAAGCAATAAAATACCACCCAACGTGAAAATGAGAAATGGTAAATCTTTGAAGACAGGCTGATAGTGTTTGAAGACAGCAAGCATGCCGATTTTTGGTGAGGATAGTTGGTTGCTTTGATAGGTTTCTGTAATTGAAAAAATCGTCAATAAAAGTGATAAAGTGTTAATTATCATGAGCGTAGAAGCTAATATTATGAAGTGTGATTCAAATAACCAACCGCCAATCATACTGCCGATCATTAACGATAAGTTACTAGCCCAATAATTGATGGCATACATAAAGGCACGTGTTGTTTTAGTTGAAACGTCGATTAACATTGCCTCGCTGGCTGGGTTAAGCAAGCCACTAGCAACATTGCCAATTGACATCATGATAAAGGTTAGCCAAGGCAGATGGTATACTGGGATGTTTGCCAAAAAAATGCCAGCTGATCCGATTAGTTTAATGGTTTCACCAGTAATCAATAAAGGTCGCCGTCCATACATATCTGTCAAATGGCCACCATAAACACCGGCTAAAAAAGCAATGACGATATTAATCATCATTAAGATTCCTGCTGTTTGTGCATTATAGGCATGGGATAAATAGATAGCCATAAATGGGAAAATCAGTGAACTACCAAAACGACTTAAAAATTGGATTTTGATACGAGCTTTAATATTAGGATGTAAAGTTTGCCACATGAGATTATTTCTCGCTTTCATAATTGCATGTTATGATTATAGCAAGTTATGATTATAAAATAGACGTTAATTTTGTAAAACGGACTTCGTTAAAATAAAATGTCTACTTTTACAGCAGGGATATGAAAATGATTAGTAAAATTTACATTGAATTACGTCTTCATTATTTAAAATTTGGAACAATTGTTCAGTTTAGAACCAAAGAATTAGCTGAATTTTGGGCGGTTTCAGTTAAACAAGCGCAACGAAGATTACGGCATTTTTCGGATGACAGACTGTTAACTTATGAGCCGGGACGAGGGCGTGGTCATTTGTCAAAAATTCATTTTTTAAATGATTTTCGTGTGGAGTTAACAGACACGATGCGTCATGCAATTATCATAAATGATAATTGCATGACGTTTTATCTTTTTCAACTAGGCATACCGACAATTTGGTTGGCACAATTTCGTCGTCAATTAACAAATCTTTTAGGATTACAAGTGCAAGACGATCATAAACGAATCTTAAGGCAAGTTTCGACGCGTAAAATAACATCATTAGACCCAGTTAACGTGGCTATTCATCATGAATATGAATTAGTTATGCAACTAGGTGATACGTTAATCAAGTATGACAATGGGTTACAACCAGGATTAGCACACCATTGGACGTCAAATCAATCGGCGACGATCTGGACTTTCTATTTACGTAAAGGGGTACAGTTTCATAACGGCAAGGAAATGACTAGTCTTGATGTCAAAAAGACATTTGAGCGTGTGCAACAGCGAGTAGGTGCTCGCTATTGGCAGTTGATCAATCTTGTAAAAATAGTTCCGCGAGCCACAGACGTCGTTGAATTTTATTTTAGTGCGTCTGAACCACTATGTGCGAGATTTGTTGCCGACGCCAAATATATTATCATTGATTGTGATTCGTCAATTGACAATCTTCATTGGATTGGAACGGGCGCTTTTGAAGTGGTTGAAAGCACAAATGACATCTTTAGGTTGAAAGCTTTCAATAATTATTATGGTTTTCGTGCCATGATTGATGAGGTTCAGTATCTGTTAGTTGATGATGATAACATCGCCAAACACTTATTTAATCCCTAAGACTATGGCAATTATGACTATATAAAAAAACAACGTGCTATACCTGGTGCTGAATTTGTCATCGCGAACATGAATCGCAAGACTATCATTCAGGACACATTAGTACGGGAAGCATTATACAACATCATTGATATGCGTTATTTTGATAGGCATTTGGGTGATATTGCCAGTCATTACCACCGTGAGGATTCTATTGCAGATCATAATAAATCTATGCAGCAGGCTAGACAGTTAATCAGAAAATCTGGTTATTCCGGCGAACCAATTATTCTAGGTGTGCTTTCGCATATCAAATCGGCTATTGATATGGCGAAGTGGATACAAGAACGTGCACAACAAGCTGGTATTTATATTGAAATTTTGTATTATAGTTTTACAAATGATTACTATTCCGATGTTTTGGAGCAACAAGCAGATCTCGTCATGTTAGCTGATGTCCCAATGAACGACGACGAATTTGCTTATATAGAATTTCTAACAAGCCCGACATTATTGGTACAAAAAATGTTAACAATTGATTTGAAAAATGATTTGCAGCAAATGGTTATTCAATTCAAACAAGCACCAACTATAGAACAGCGACATACTATATATTTGACGATTGATAATTGGCTAACAGATCATTTTTTCATGATTTATACAATTCATGCGGTTCGTGATGTCTATATCCATCAATTTCTAGCTAATGGTGAATATGGAAATGACTATAAAAACGCGTGGCAAATGCCAAAATAACACAAAAAAAAGCACCACCAAACGCGATATGTAACCAAAAGTTAAAACAACTTTTTGGTGTACTATCATGAATGGTAGTGCTTTTAAACCGAATTGAATTAATTTATTAACCCAAACGGTTGTAGTATTCGACGATCAACGCTTCGTTGATTTCGGCATCTAGTTCTTCACGTTCTGGCAAACGAACTAAAGTACCTTCAAGCTTTTCGGTATCAAATGATACGAATTGTGGACGAGCCACTACTGATTCAACAGCGACTTGGATAGGCAAGATGTTCTTTGACTTCTCGCGAACTGAGACAACTTGACCAGGTTGAACGCTGTATGATGGGACATCAACGCGCTTACCGTCAACCAAGATGTGACCATGGTTAACTAGTTGACGTGCTTGTTGGCGTGTTGTTGCCAAACCAAGACGGTAAACCAATGAATCCAAACGTTGCTCCAACAAGATCATGAAGTTAGTACCGTGAGTACCCTTACGGATCTTACCAGCTTTGTTAAACAAAGAATGGAATTGACGTTCAGTCAAACCGTAAGTGAAACGCAACTTTTGCTTTTCACGCAATTGTGTACCATATTCAGAAATCTTAGCGCGACGGCCGGCACCGTGATCGCCAGGTGCGTATGCACGACGTGACAATTCTTTACCAGTACCAGACAATGAAACACCCAAGCGACGAGAAATGCGCCACTTTGGACCTGTATAACGTGACATGTATATGTCCTCCAAAATGTAGTTTGCTGTACATTTGAGGGTAAGTACCAGATGCGTGCAGCGCCGAACTTGACGTTTCTCAGAGCCAGTAGCTATGGCCTTACTAACGATTTGGGGCGCTGTTGACGCGCTTCTTTACTTACTGCTACTCAATTTAACAACTTCTCCCATACTACCAGAAACTTACGTAAATAGCAAGTTCTTAAGAAAGCTGTAAACGATTTGAGATTTAGCAAACGTCCTTTAATTCAGCTAAATAAGTGATAATATTGAGAGTGAAAATTAAAAGGTCGGAAACTATCTCTATGTTCAATTTTACAATTCTAGCAATTATATTAGCACTCGTGGTTATTGCCTATTTAGCAATCTTTGTTTTACAAAGAGCTACTGTCAAAAAAGTCAATGAACTGAAAGCTCGGAAAGCACAACTCGAATCACTAAAGGTTCGTAATGAGTTGGTTGAGGCACGTAAGCTATCCTTGACAGGGCAATCACTCAAAAATTATCAGAAATTTGAAAGTGATTATAACGACGTTCAAAATAATAAATTTTTGAAAATTGATCAACAAGCCAATTTGGTTCTTTTTGAGGCGCGCGGAATCAATATTGTTAAAACACGCCGTGAAATGGTGCGTTTGCAATCAATGGTTGATGATACAGAAACGACCATTAAAAACGTGCGCGCAGGTTTGTCAGATTTGAAGAAAATTGATGAAGCGCATCGAGAAGCAATTCGTGATCTTAAAAAGAAGTATGAAGACTTACGCAAACGTTTACTGGCCGAAAATTTCAAGTTTGGGCCAGCCAATCCTGCGCTTGACCAGTTTTTGAGTCAACTTGAAGGTGATTATGATGAATTCACCCGTTTGACTGAAGCGGGTGATCATGCCACGGCCTCAGACATTTACGAACAACTTGCCATGGAAACCACACAAATGGAAAACATGATGCAAGATATTCCGGCTTACTTTGACAAATTGAACGTTAAATATGTTGAACAACTCAATGAACTTGCGCAGGGGCATGCACAGTTAGTGGCGGATGGCTATGTGTTCCCCAATGATAGCGTTGAGCAGGAACTACAAGCAATTGATGGGCAACGCCAACAAGTGTTGAATTTATTGGCTGATCTTAAATTAAAAGAAGTTGCCGAGCAAAATGGTTACATTGAAACACGTATTGATAATATGTACGATACAATGGAAACTGAAGTCAAGGCACGCCAACATGTTGTTAAAAATGCGAATAACTTATCATCTGATTTGTTGCGCTTGCGAGAACAAAATCAAGCTTTGACAATTGAACTAGATCGTTTGGGGCAAAGTTTTCAATTTAATCATCAAGAGTTGGAAACCCGACGAACATTACTTGAACAAATTAATACGGCGGAAGCACAAATTGATCATAATGATGATTTGTTAGAATCCAAAGAAATTTCATACAGTGAGTTGCGGATTCAACAAGAAAAACTTTTGAAGCAATTTGCCGAAATTGAAACACAACAAGTTGAAATTTGGGACAAGATTTCTGGATTGGAAAAAGCAGATCGTTCAGCTCGTCAACTAGGTGGTCAATATCAACAAGAAATTGAAAATATTAAACATGCTGTCGAGCGTCTTAATTTACCAGGTTTGCCAGCGGTTTATCTGGAGTATTTCTACGCTGTATCAAATGAATTAGAACGATTGGCTAAGTCTCTAAATGCCAATTTGATTGATATGGATGAAGTCCAACGTCAACTTAACATTGTCTCTGCCGATATTGACACATTAAAAGAAAAGACAGATGATATTGTTGACGAGGCCGCACTGACTGAGCAACTATTACAATATTCAAATCGTTATCGTGCTTCAAGCGAGCGGGTAGCTGCTGCCAGTGAACAGGCGCGTATGTTTTATGAACGAGAGTATAATTTCAAACAGGCAATGGACGTCTTGGGGCCAGCACTTAATAGCGTTGAACCTGGCATATATGAAAAAATCGTTGATTCCTATATGCGTCGCAAAACTCCATTGTCTTAAAAGTCATCACAATCGTGATGGCTTTTTACATTAAAAAATGAGGCAATAAATGAAACAAGTTACTGATTATCCAGAAATTCAAACCGAGCGTTTGCGGCTTCGTCGTGTTCGCCTATCGGATGCTCCGGCAATGCTGATATATATGAGTGATGAAGATACAGTCCGTTGGTTATCTGGAATAAGAAAACAAACGATTACCGAAATAACACAATCTATTCGTGATTATTTTTGGCATGATGAACCTGGCACCATGAAATATGCTATTGCTGATTTGAAAACTGATGAATTAATGGGAACAATTGATTTTCGTTACCATTCTGACTAAAATGATGCAGAAATTGGTTATGTTTTGGCACCACAACAACGAGGCAATGGCTATGTTAGTGAAGCAGTGAAAGCATTGCTTCACATTGGATTTACAGAATTAGCTATTAATGTTATCTGGATCGGGCATGATCAAGATAATGTTCGAAGTCGGCGGGTCGCACAGCGACTTGGTTTTCATAGTGAAGGGGTAGATTCACAAGGTCACCAAATTTGGACACTGACTAAGAATCAGTATCTTGCAATGCAATAATAAAAGGCTTCATCTTTATCTAGATGAAGCCTTTTATATTAAGACATTTTAGAATGTTTGATACCATAGGCAAAATACCAGATGATACCAATTACAAGCCAGATACCAAACATCTTGAGGGTCTCAGCTGATAACTGTGAAATGAAGAATAGACTCAACAGACCGCCAATGAACGGAATGGCAGGATAGCCGGGAACTTTGAAGCCATCATGAGCCAAGTCTTTACGACGGCGTAAAATCAGTATACCAAAGTTAATAAACATGAAAGCAACTAAGGTTCCGGCGTTGATTAAGCTAGCCAAAGTGCTTAATGGAATCAAACCTGCAAAAATCATTTCAATGGCAACGGCTACGATCAACGCATTGACGGGTAAATGAGATCCTTTTGAAATGTGTCCTAGTGATCTTGGTAGCAAACCATCTCTACCAAAAGAATAAGCAAGTCGTGATGAGGCATAAACAAGCGCTAAGACGGCTGTAAACATACCAATTAGTGCACCGACCGTGATGACAACAGAGAATTGTGTTTGATGAACGACTTGCAAAGCAAAAGCAGCAGGATCATCAACACCCAATTTTTTGTAGTTAACAATACCGGTTAAGACGATTGAGAAAAGTGTGTACAGCAAGGCAGAAACAATGACTGTACCAACAATCCCTCTTACCATTGTCTTTTGGGGATTTTTGACTTCGGCAGCATGTGCAGCGATTGTATCAAAACCAAGAAAAGCGAAAATAATACTGGCAGTAGCTGCCCAAATACCATTCAATCCGCCAAGACCACTATGAAATTCTTTTGGATAAAATGGGACATAATTAGTTGTTTTAATGAAAAATGAGCCACCAATAATGAATAGTGCAAGGATAACGATTTTTAAAACGACGGCACCGTTTTCAATCTTTTTCGAGGTGCTAAGACCACGAGAAAGAATTGCTGCCACAATCAGAATAATCAACATGGCAAATAGATTAACCACGCCACCTTCCATTGGACCCGCCATGAGTGCCTTGGGCATATGAATATTAAATATTGTTAACAAGTTGCCTAAATAAGCGGAAAAACCAGTGGCAATAGCAGAAACAGCGAGAAAGTATTCGACAATTAAGGACCAACCCAATAGCCAACCAATAATTTCGCCATAAATCACGCCACCGTATGAATAGGCTGAACCAGCCACTGGCATCGCTGATGAAAATTCAGCAAAAGCCATGCCTGATAAACCAGAAAAGACCGCCGCAATCAAAAAAGCAATTGCCACAGCCGGCCCAGCATGCTCAGCCGCTTCGTGGCCAGGTAAGATAAAAATACCTGTGCCAATAACAGTTCCAACCCCTAGACTAATCAGATCCTTAGTAGTTAAAACACGCTCCATGTGTGAATCAGCAGCAATATAATTATTGACTGACTCCCGTTTAAAAGCTCTTGATAATACAGACATAATAATTCTCCAACATAATTTTAATAAATCAATAACTATTATTTTATCAATTTAACACGCACTTGTCTAACTGTGCTTCAAGTTTTACGTTACAATGAAAGATAAGGAATTTAGATGATGAAAAATAATAAAGTGTTTGTTATAACGGGAGCGACTGGCGTTGGGAAAACCACCATTGCGCGTTACTTACAAGAAACCTATCATATGCCACGGGTAATTACACACACGACCAGAAAACCGCGTGATTGTGAAGAAAATGGTGGTGCTTACTATTTTGAAACAAATGATAGTTTTGAAAAAAATCATTATTTAGAACGGGTCATGTACGCGGGCTCAAAATATGGTTCCTCGCACGAGGCTTTGGCATTAGCATGGGCTCAAAGTAATTTTGCGACGATTGTCTTGGACACAGCAGGTGCAATTACTTACGCACGAGAACTGGGTGAACAAGCTGTCATTATTTTTGTGACGGTAACGCACCCTGATGTACTCATTGAGCGGGTTCAAATTCGTGGCGATGATCCGACAATTGTTAAACAACGTATTGCATCACCAGAATTTATGCGTGATGTGACGTTACCGGAAGCTCTGAAAGGTGTTGCTTATCAATTAGAAAATGATGATTGGGCGAAAACAAAAGCACGATTGGATTTGATTGTAACTGATGTGATGAATGGCAGAAGTCTGCCTAAAAAAATCTAAACTGTGATTTTTTTTAGAATATGCTTGACATAAAATAATTATAGCATTATAATTATCTCATAAAATAAAAAGGTATTGGTTATATGACACGTACACAACGCGCAATTTCAGTAAGTTATTACTTTAAGTATTTCGGCTAATCGTCCTAATACTTAAAGCATTTTGCGTAGGTATTCGGACAACGTTCCGAATGCCGCAGTGAGTTCGTTATTAATGAGCAAACGCACATTCGGGTAGTCGTCCGAGTGTGCGTTTTGTATTTGTCTTAATTAAGGAGAATGAAAATGGAAGTGAAACCGGAATTATTGCAATCGTTGAATAAAAATCTTTCGTTGGTTGGACCATCGGCAATACGTGCTTTTGATGTAGAGGTTAGTGCCATTCCAAACATCATTAAGTTAACATTGGGTGAACCAGATTTCAACGTTCCAGAGCATATCAAACAAGCTGCAATTCAATCAATTATTGATGATGATTCACACTATGCTGCCTCGAATGGTACATTGGCACTGCGTCAAGCTGCTGCCAACTTTTTACAAGATCGCTATCAAGTTAATTATGATGCTGCATCTGAAATTATTGTGACAGTTGGTGCGACAGAAGCAATTTATGCAACGCTAACAACGATTCTTAATCCTGAAGACAAAATCATTTTGCCAACACCTATTTTCCCTTTGTACATTGCCGTAGGTTTGGTTGACGGTGCGCAACCCGTTTATATTAATACAGCACCAACTGATTTTATTCTGACACCGGATTTACTGAAAGCTGCTATTGCAGAACATGGTGACGCGATTAAAGCTGTGGTTCTGAATTTTCCATCTAACCCAACTGGCGTGACCTATAATTATGAACAAGTTAAAGCTTTGGCTGATGTGTTGCGCGAAACTAATATTATCGTCATCTCTGATGAAATTTATTCAGAACTTTCGTATGACAATGATCACGTTTCAATGGCAAAATATCTCCCAGAACAAACAATTGTGCTAAACGGCGTATCAAAATCACATGCCATGACAGGTTATCGTATTGGCATTTTGGCTGGACCGGCAAAACTAGTGCAAAAGATTGCTATGATTCATCAATTTACAATTACAACTGCCTCAAACCCGGCAATGGCAGCCGCGACAGAAGCATTAGGTACAGAAGCTGGTCGTCAAGATACTTTGGATATGAAGGCAGCCTATCGTCAGCGTCGAGACTTTGTCTATGAACAAATGACATCATTAGGATTTCAAGTTGCTAAACCTGATGGCGCGTTCTATATTTTTGCTAAAATTCCAGCTGGCTACTTGCAAGATGATTTTGAATTTGCGCGCGACTTAGCTAACAAGAATGGCTTAGCTTTGATTCCGGGCTCTTCTTTTGGACCTGGCGGAGAAGGTTACGTTCGTTTGAGCTACGCAGCCGCAATTGAAACTCTCCAAGAAGCAATGGCGCGTTTGACATTATATATGAAAGAAAATAAAAATGACTAAAATTTTAATGACTAGTGTTCGCAATGATGAAGAAGAGGCGATTAATGCCTACGCCAAATTACATCACATTGAAATAGAGATTTCTCGGGATGAGTTTCATCCAGAAACAATGCCCGATTTAACAAATATTGATGGTTTGGTGATTCAGCAAACTGCTGAAATAGGTGGCGATCAAGCTTTTTACAATCAATTAGCACAACAAGTTGGCCAAATTACGACGCGCACAGCAGGATATGACATGATTGAGGTTGACTTGGCCAAAAACGCAGGCTTAAAAGTTACTAATGTGCCAGCCTATTCGCCAAGATCGGTAGCAGAAATGGCTCTAATGCAGATTTTCCGTTTACTACGACGAACACCGGAGTTTGATGCGCGTATTGCACAAAATGATTTTCGCTGGGCGGGCTTGCAGTCGAGAGAAATTCATTCCGTGACAGTCGGCATCATTGGTGCAGGTCGTATTGGCGGCACTTTAGCTGGCTTACTTCATGCACTTGGCACAAAAGTTTTAGCTTATGATGTTAATCCGCGCGACGACTTGCGTGATTTAGTGACGTATGTCTCTAAAGAAGAACTCTTGTCTCAGAGTGATGTTATTAGTTTGCACGTTGACCTAAATGATACGTCCGTTAATTTACTATCTGCTTCTGATTTTTCTCAAATGAAAGATGGTGGCTTGCTCGTTAACGCCTCCCGTGGTCCAGTCATCAACACTGATGATCTTATTGATGCATTAGATAATGGCAAGTTGCATGCTGTTGCTTTAGATACTGTAACTGACGAGTCACCAGTTTTTAATCATGATTTACGAAAAACAGGAGTAGCAGATGAGCGCATTAAAAAGTTATTGGCCATGCCCAATGTCCTCTTAACACCGCATGTTGCCTTTTTCACAAATATTGCTGTTGCTAACATGGTCGATTTTGCCTTAGATGATGTCTTAACTATTCTGTCAGGCGCCACTTCACCACATGAAATATAAAAAAAGCGCTTTTTAGCGCATACATAAGGAAAAAATATGACAACACTCACTCAAAACATTCAAAAACGAACAAATCCCTTATCAATCAAGCAGTTCATCATTAATGTCTTAAATGGCACTAGTTTGGGTATTGTTATTACTTTAATTCCAGGAGCGCTAGTCAGTCAGTTGCTCTTATTGTTTTCTGGTAATCAAATTGCGACTCAAATCGGCTTCATGACAACCTTGATTCAAAGTGCGCTACCAATTGTTGCTGGATTTGCAGTAGGACAAATTTTCAAATTGTCAGCGATTGATTCTGGCTCCATTGGTTTAGCAATGTTTGTTTCAGCTGGCGTTGTAACGAATACGCCCAAGGGGATGATTATTGGTGGAACGGGCGTTGTGCTGAATATCATTTTAGTAGCGCTCATTGCCACAGCATTAGTTAAGTTAACCGAAACAATTTTTGGACACTTGAAAATGTTACTTCAGCCTCTGTTTGTACTTGTTGTTGCGGGTGGAATTGGTTTAATTACTTTAGATCCTCTCAGACACGTGCAAATGGTAATTGGTTCATGGGTTGCGCAAGCTACTGATTTAACACCTATTCTGATGGGGGCTGTACTAGCAGCAGCGTTTGCGTTTTTGGTTGTTTCACCCTTGTCATCGGTTGGAGTGGCGATGGCCATTAGTTTGACAGGTGTGGGATCATGTGCCGCAAACGTTGGCATCACAGTGGCCAGCTTCACATTAGCCGCAATGGGTGCCAGTGTGAATCCGCTGGGTGGCACTTTGGCACACTTTGTTGGCTCACCAAAGATTCAGATGGCTAATATGTTAACAAAACCCAAGCTTTTCTTGCCTACAACAATTGCGGCCGCTATAATGGGGGCGATTTCTACCTTGCTAAACACCAAAGGAACGCCTTTTTCAGCTGGATTTGGATTTTCCGGGCTGATTGGTCCTTTGACGGCGTTTAATGAAGCTGGAAAAACGGGAATCGCCATGTTAAATGTTTTCATTGTATTTGTTGTTTTACCAATTTTACTTGCGTTAGGGATGAAGTGGTTGTTTATGACCAAAATAAACATGATCCAACCGGAAGATTTAAAGTTAACATTGAAGTGAGCTATTAAGATAAGGTAAAGGGAGAGGTGAATGAAGCGAACGGGGGAGAGGGAAACGGGGAAGAAGTGAGGTAAAAAGCGAACGAAACGAGGGAAAAAAGGAGGCGGGGTAAGGAAAGGACAAACGGGGTAAAGTGGAGGTAAAAGAAAGGGAAAAAGGAGTTGACGAGGCGGGATAAAGTTGGTATATTAATATATGTTCTGACGGAGGCAAAAGCGAGTCAGGGCGAGCCGGAAGCTTGAGCGAGTCAACGAAGAAAGTAGTTGACAAGGCAAGAACAAGGTGATAAGATAATATAGTTGTCTCAAGGGGCAATAAGTAGCACATTGAAAACTGAACAAAACTTTGAACAAACGAATCTGTGG
>NZ_MOWQ01000037.1:0-15850 GCF_002095565.1 Leuconostoc sp. BM2
TTGTTCTTGCCTTGTCAACTACTTTCTTCGTTGACTCGCTCAAACTCTCGGCTCGTTGCCTCTTGGACAACTATTAAAACTATACGCTCTTTTTTCCCTTTGTCAATACCTTTTTTCTGTTTTATTCTTCAAAGCTCACAAAAGCCGTTGTTTGCAAGGTTTCAAGCAGCGGATGAATTTTGTTAGCCGGTACAAATACTAGCAGATAATTCAATTCTTTTTCAATTTTCGGCATATCTTTAACATCAAACGAATAAATTGACATTAAACTATCACCGCCTGAAACACTGGTCAGTTCTCCCAAACGCCAGTCATCAAAGTCAACAGGCCCTAGGGACTTCAATCCTCTTAATACTGCCCCCAAAGACGTATCATTATTATGCCGATGCATTTTCGTTGTAAAAAAACGATACGTTTGATCTTTGGTTTTTTCTACCAAAAAGTAGGGTAAATTATCTTTGACCGCGATTGTGGTCGCTGCGATTAGTGACATTTTTTATTTTTCACTTTCCGATGCGTGTCAACGCTTCTTTAATCCATTCTTCTTTTTTATTTGCGATTGGTGAGAAACCATAATCCAAATGATAGTTCGTCCAAAAACGTTTGCGAAGGTTGGTGTTTTTTATTAGTGGCGCTTGGGCATATACATGCATATCTTCTTGACGCAATGACAAGCTAATTTTGCCATTGTATTGTTCAATATCCATAATCACCACTTCCACCTCTTTACCAAGAGTGAGTTCATGCTTCAAATCTCGCACAACCCCTGATTTACATTCAGAAATGTGAATTAACCCTTGTGTATGTTCATCAAGTGCCACAAAAGCACCATAAGGCTGAATACCCGTTATTCTACCTTTTAGTTTTTGCCCAACAAAATATGACATGTAATTAACCTCTACAAATTATTATATCACGACCATTAATTTCACGTGTAGTCCGTTCAAGTGCACAAAAAAAGCAGGTTACTCACCTGCAATTGTAATTGTCTTTACAACAACATCTTCTTTGGGCTTATCCATCATATTAACCTGTGTTTTGGCAATATCGTCAACTACATCAAGGCCTTCAATAACTTGACCAAAAACAGTATGTTTACCGTCTAACCATGGCGTACCACCGTTTTGTCGATAATAATCCGCCATTTCTGATGGAACATTCTTCAGAGCAGAAGCCATTTGGGCGGGAAATTCAGACGCTTGGACAATGAAAAATTGTGATCCATTTGTGTTTGGACCAGCATTAGCCATTGATAAAGCGCCTCGAACATTAAACAATTGTTCACTGAATTCGTCTTCGAAGCTGTTGCCCCAAATGCTTTCGCCGCCCATTCCCGTACCGTCAGGATCGCCACCCTGAATCATGAAGTCGCGGATAACCCGATGAAAAATACCACCATTATAGTAGCCATTTTTAGCATGGGTTGTAAAATTCTCAACCGTTTTTGGCGCCAAATCAGCAAACAGCTTTATCTTAATAGCACCGTGGTTAGTGTCAAACGTCGCCACTGGGCCCGCAAAATTTTGTGGTTCTAATTGTGGAAATTCTGCCATGTTGTATGTTGTCTCCTAAATAAATTAAACTTCGTCTTCAAAATCAGGATCAATAACAACATCCCCATTTTCAATTTCTTCAAGTGCTTGTCCAACTGATTTGTTGGATTTAAATGTCTCTTGCGTTGGTGGCATACCAGCATCTAATTCTCGCGCACGCTTCGCTCCTAGCGCAATCAACTTGTACCGCGAATCAACTTTCTCTAAGAGCTTATCAACTGATGGATATAATAACATTTATATTCTCCTTAAATTAAATTTGTTCAAATACGCGTGTGACACGCAAACGTTCAGCCGTAATTATGGCCTTAATACGATCAACTGCACGAGATACAACATCATTTTCAACTGCATAATCGTAGTTTATCATCATTTTAAGTTCTTCACGAGCTGCTGCCACACGTTTTTCAATCACTTCACTAGAATCAGTGCCACGACCAACCAATCGCGAACGCAGATTTGTTAAATCTGGTGGCGTTAAGAAAATATAAGTACCCTCAGGCATTTTAGATTTTACTTGAAGTGCCCCTTGAACATCAATTTCAAGGAAAACATCTCTACCACTTGCAAGTGTTTGATCAATAAAGCTCTTAGGGGTGCCGTAGTAATTATTAACATACTGGGCATATTCTAACATGTCGCCGTTATTAATTCTTTCTTCAAATTGTTCGCGTGTCACGAAGAAATAATCCTCACCATCTACTTCACCCTTACGAGGCGAACGCGTTGTTGCTGAAATGGAATATTGAAAATCAATTCCATCTTCTTCAAAAATCGCCTTGCGAACAGTTCCTTTACCCACCCCAGATGGGCCAGAAAGCACAATCAATAAACCACGCTGTGTCATAATTTTCCTCTTTATAAACTAATAGACTGATTATACCAATTTTCGACCTATAATTCAATAAATATATGTATCGAGCTGGATGATTGAATATTTGTTCGCATGGACACATTTTGTGGTTATCAACAAATTTTCCAATTTTATCAACAGACAAAGCCTAATAAATTATTCAAGAAATTATTAAGAGTCCATAAAAATATTGCTTTTTTGAACATTTGTTCGTATGATGGAATTAATCAATTACGAGTGGAGCAGATGAATATGCAAAATTATATTGTACGCCATCAATTTAGGTCACCGTTAGGTCGTATGTTAAAAGGATTAAAGCAGCTTTTTACACCGAAAAAGCATGTTCCTTTGAAGCGCCAACTCACTGCTAATCAAATCATCACAAGATTGACATGCGCCATCAACCAAGAGGAACCTGTTACAATTCAGATTAACCAATCCCTCTTGAGCGAAGAAATCACCGAATTAACAGGTTATGTGTACCAAACACAAGCCGGTCAACTTTGGTTGCATGCCATAAAAACGCATCAATCAATGATAATTATTCCAGGGACAATTCGCCATATCACGCTACTCATCAACTGCAAAGCCTAAAAAAAACACGTCAGTCGTACCAACACAAAGAGATAGAATGGCATCTAACTTTGGTTGTTACTATCCGTACGTGTTTTTTAGGCAAGCTTTTCCAAATCCGAACCATTTAATTGACGCAATAAGCTATTAATCGCAGCAACATCAATATAATGATCAAGATCTATAATGCCACTCACAATTTTGCCCAAACCTGTGATGGCTTTTTTTTGACTTAAGAACTTCAAGTAAGATTTGACCTCACCACCAATACCATCTATGTCCGACCATTGTGGCGTCCAATACGCCATCAAATGTTGTTGCACAAAATCGTTCAACACATTAGCATCCCATTGTTCGTGCGTTAGATTATACTCTTTAGCAATACCGACATGAAATGCGTGCAATAAGTTGATGACATTCTCACTCACAACACCTTTAACTGAGTTTCCTTTAAATTGTGCGAGACGTTTTTCTGCGTATGCTTCTTCAGCTTGAAGTTCTTCAGCTGTTAAAGTTTCATTGGACTTTAAGAATGCTTCTGAAACTTTGAGTGGCTTCATTTTTGGTTCTAAACCACGAAATGTTTCGGCAATAACTGCCATATTAAAATCATCATCGGCATCATTTTCGCTTAAAAACTTAAATTGTAAGGTATCAATAGCATTTGATGTTTTCATCATTTCTGAAACATCTTTACCTTGCCACTTGAAAAAGTTGATTGCCATCACTGTACGCATAATCATACGCCAAAAATTAACATCAAAATTGGTCGTCTGCGCAACAAAACGATCGTTGACTTGGCTTTCTTTGACCAAAAATTGTTGCATATCAAATAGCACCGGTACTAGTAAAACAAAATAACGCCAATCACGGTCGTCACTATTAACTAAGGCAGCCTGCATCGTTTCATTTAAATTAATCGTTGCCCGTTCATTACTGGTAAATTGCGTAAAATGTTGTTG
Source organism: Leuconostoc sp. BM2 (assembly GCF_002095565.1). NCBI lineage: Bacteria > Bacillati > Bacillota > Bacilli > Lactobacillales > Lactobacillaceae > Leuconostoc > Leuconostoc sp. BM2. The sequence continues at coordinate 3,942 of NZ_MOWQ01000037.1, forward strand.
GACCATAGTAGCAATAACATCATCAAGAAAGAATGAGGCTACTTCAAAGATTTCCGGTGCATATTTATTGCGATGCGTCAAAAAATATCGTGCCCTCAAAAAGCCTGCAAACTCATCATAGTTGAAGGCTGGTATTGTTTTCCTTGAGGTTAACTTTTGTTTAGATTGTACGTGACGCATCTTTTTAATTTGTGCTGATTTGCCTTGTTTCATAACATTTTGTGTCTCAATGGTCATCTGACCATTTGACAGCTTCCTCCTTATATACTGAGATCTAAGTTATATTTACCGTTTCCAAATTCTTTTAGTCTGAATTGAAACACCTGATCTTCGCGGGCCAATAGCGGTGTTTTAATGGTTGCTTGTTGTGATCCCTCTAACTCAGCAATTTCAATCGCACTATTAATACGTGAAATGACAGGTGCAAAAGCTTTAGGATCTGCTGAAACATAAAACATCTCAGCATTGCCATAAGTTGATGATTTCCGTACTAAATTAACCAAGATTTTGTAACGATTTGCATCAAAAATAATATGATTGTAGTTAAAATCTCGTGCGTAGTGAAAGAGTGATGATAAAAATGCCGAAGCATCAAATTTTTCGTTTGCCATAAAATGTCCTTAATTTATTCTGATTTGATTATACTATAAAAAAACCAACCTCACTAATGGTGTCCCGTTTTAATTCAATTTTTTAAAATCAGTGAAAATATTAAGGATTGAATATTTCACAGAATAGGCGTAGACTGGTATCGTTACTTTTAATAAAAATCTTGTAAATGCCTATTTATTAACATTAGTTATTTTTACAAGGTAAAAGGAGAGACTTTTGAAAGTCAAAGAAAAACAGTTTCTAGGACAGCCACGTGGATTACTCACACTGTTTATGACAGAGATGTGGGAGCGATTTTCCTATTATGGCATGCGCGCCATTCTACTCTACTATATGTGGTCATTAATCGCTGACGGTCAACTCAACGTTAGTCGTGCTACGGCTGCTTCCATTATGGCCATTTATGCTTCAATGGTTTACCTCACTGGTGCAATTGGTGGTTTTGTCGCCGATCGCATACTCGGGCCACGTCGAACAGTTTTCTGGGGTGGCGTATTGATAATGGCTGGGCACATTGCTTTATCAACGCCATTTGGCGCCAAAGCATTATTTTTGTCAGTCATTCTTATCGTACTGGGTACTGGCTTTTTGAAACCCAATGTCTCAACGTTAGTTGGCTCATTATATAGTGATGATGACAAACGCCGTGACGCTGGCTTCTCTATTTTCGTTTTTGGTATTAATTTGGGTGGCTTCGTTGCACCATTATTAGTTGGAAAAGCACAAGAAATGGCCGGATACCACGTTGGCTTTTCTTTGGCCGCTATCGGCATGTTCATTGGTTTAATACAGTATCATTTCGGTGCAAATAAAAACTTGTCGGCCACAACAATGCAGCCGAGTGACCCACTATCTGAAAATGAAATTAAACCCCTATTAACAAAGATAATCATGGGCGTTACGGCATTAATTTTGATCATTGTTGGTATGATATTAGTTGGTTGGAACAGTTTACCTGATTTCATTAATTTGCTAACCCTTGTTGCCATTTTAATTCCAGTCACTTATTTTATCACCATGATTTCTTCCAAGAAAATAACCAAATCAGAGCGTTCCAGAGTAATTGCTTATATTCCATTATTTTTAGCCGCTGTTTTATTTTGGGCAATCGAAGAGCAAGGTGCCATTGTGTTAGCCACTTTCGCTGCAGAACGCGTTGATTTGTCTTTCTTTCCAGCTTCTTGGTTCCAATCTTTGAATCCATTTTTCATCATGCTTTACACACCATTTTTTGCCGTTTTGTGGTCAAAGTGGCAAAAGCAGCCAACATCACCAATGAAATTTGCGATTGGCTTAATGTTTGCTGGATCAAGCTTTCTGCTCATGGCCGTTCCCGGTTCCCTATTTGGGACAGATGTTAAAGTTTCACCTTTTTGGTTAGTCGGTTCATGGGCACTAGTCATTGTTGGTGAAATGTTGATTTCTCCAGTTGGCCTATCGGTCACGACAAAGCTGGCACCAAAAGCCTTTAATTCACAAATGATGTCGATGTGGTTTTTATCCAGTGCAGTAGGTTCTGCGCTTAACGCACAACTCGTTACATTGTATAGTGCTAAAAATGAAGTTGGTTATTTTTTCTGGTTTGGTTCAGGAACCATTGTATTGGGTATTGTTCTCGTCTTCTTATCACATTATATACATCGCTTAATGCAAGGCATTAACTAAAAAAGATTGTCCTTTGGCGGACAATCTTTTTTAGTTTAGCCAATTTGTAGAATAACCATAAACGCTACAAAGACTATGCCTAAACCATACATAATTGGATGAACTTCTTTACCACGGCCAGTCACTAACATTAAAAATGGATAAACAATGAAGCCTAAAGCAATGCCATCTGAAATACTATACGATAACGGCATTCCCAGCACTGTGAGAAAAGCTGCCGCAGCCATTGGAAAATCTTCCCAATCAATGCTGCCCAAACTACCAGCCATCAACACGCCTACAACAATCAGTGCAGGTGCTGTGACTTGTGATGTCACCACAGTTAGTAATGGTGAAAATGCTAATGCCAGTATAAAGAAAATCCCTGTGAAAACACTAGTCAATCCTGTTCGACCACCAACAGCTATTCCTGTTGATGATTCAATATAGGCTGTTGTAGGCGAAGTACCAAGCAACGAACCACCAAGCATACCAATTGAGTCAGCCATTAGCGCTTTCCCTGCATTGGGTAATTCATTATTAACCAAAAAACCACCTGCACGAGCAGCACCAATTAATGAACCAGCGGTATCAAAGAAAGCCACTAATAAGAAAGTCACAACAGCAACTAACATTTGTAATGAGCCAAGGTCTTTCAATCCAAAAATTGCTTGTCCAAATGTCGGCTTTAAGCTAGGCACTGTACTAATAATTTCAGTGGGCGCGTGAACCTGTCCGATTATTAAACCAGCAACAGCAGTAATCACTAATCCAATGAAAATTGCGCCGGGAACATGGCGCGCAAATAAAGCAAACGTTACCAAAATACCAAATATTGTCAGTAATGTCGCAGGCTTACTCCAATCGCCAAAACCAATGATTGTGTCTTTATTGGCAGCAACAATACCGCCATCAGACAACCCCAAAAAGGCGATGAAAAGACCAATACCACCTGCAATTGCTGATTTTAGATCAGCAGGAATCGCATTAATAATGACCTCACGAATTTTAAAAATAGTTAACAGCCAGAATATGACTCCAGAAACAAACACAGCTGCCAAGGCCGTTTGCCACTTAACGCCCATCCCTAAAACAACAGAATAAGCAAAAAAAGCATTGATTCCCAAGCCCGGTGCGATGGCAAATGGATACTTTGCAACGATACCCATAAATATTGTGGCAATCGCAGCAATTAACCCTGTGGCGGTAAACACAGCCCCCTTATCCATGCCTGCAGCACCTAAAACGCTGGGGTTAACAAACAAAATATACGCCATGGACACAAATGTGGTTAATCCCGCCACAAACTCAGTTCTAATCGTTGTGTGATTAGCGCTTAAGTTAAAATACTTCTCAATCATGCCTATTTTTTCTCCTCACTTTTTTAAATATGAACCACTAAAATACGGTTACATCTCAAAATGACACAAAACTAATTGTCGCACTTTTTTGAATCAAATACAAAAGCACGGACAAAATTTGGCCATAAAAAAAGTAAGCACTTTGCTTACTTAAGTGTCACAATTGTCGCGCCATCACCGCCTGCATTCGCGTTAGCAAAGTGATAAGACGCAACACGCCGGTCTGATCGTAAAAATTCTGTTACACCTTGTCGTAGTGCACCTGTTCCTTTTCCGTGAATAATTTCAACCGGACTTATATTAGCCAATACCGCTGTATCAAGGTATTTGTCTAGCTCGCTAAGGGCAGCTTCGTAACGTATACCTCGTAAATCAAGCGTTGATTTGACCGTAGCGCGTGCCGATCCTGTCGCTTTTGTGCGCGTCATTTTTTGTTGTCTCTGCTTCGACTTTTCCTTTTGAGCCTTGATTGTCGCCTCAGTTTTTACAATGTCGTCTTCATCAACTAACATCTTTAAAATGCCCATTTCTACTTCCCATTGGCCATTACTGTGTTTTTTGACAAGCGTTCCTTGTTGCCCGTAGGATTGTACGGTAATGTCATCTCCAGGTGATAACTGTTTGGCCTTTTTGGCTTTTTGAAGTACTTTATTCTTTTCCAAGCTCACATTTTGACGTAAATTATCAAGTTGCCCTTTCTTTTGTTGCAACTCTTGCTCAGTAGATGTGGCTTTTGCACCACCATTTAAACGTTCTCGACGAATCTCACTAATTAATTGCTCTGCTTTCTTTTTGGTAGCTGCAACAATGTGATTAGCTTCATTTTTGGCATCTAACAATATACGTGCTTGATCTTTTTCAAGTTGCATTTCTTTGTCACGTAACGCTTCGGCTTGGGATTTTGTATCTTTTAACTGATTAGTCAATGATACATTTTTCTTTTTTACCTCGTCACGTTGCGCCACCAAATCAGCAATCATATTGTTCAGATCTTGATCTGAGTCATTGGTCAAAGATGTCGCTGCACCAATCACATCCTCACCAAATCCTAAACGCTTAGCAATCGCTAAAGCGTTAGATTGCCCAGGGACACCCATCAAAAATTGATAAGTTGGTTGTAGCGTTTCAACATCAAACACCATCGATGCATTTTGTGTCTCAGGTCGATTATAACCATATAACTTTAATTCAGGATAATGCGTCGTGGCAATCGTATAAGCACCTAGGCTCGCAACTTTATCCAAAATAGCGATTGCTAACGCAGCCCCCTCAGCCGGATCGGTACCGGCACCGAGTTCATCAAAAATCACTAAACTTTTATCATCAATTTTATCTAGCATTGACACAATGTTTGCCATGTGAGAACTAAATGTTGATAGATTTTGTTCGATAGATTGTTCGTCGCCAATATCTGCAAAAACTTCTTTAAAAATACCGACAGTTGATGGTCGCTTTGTCGTAATAAACAATCCTGATTGTGCCATCAATTGTAACAGTCCTAATGTTTTAATGGTGATTGTTTTACCACCAGTGTTAGGTCCCGTGATAATAATGGTTTTATAATGCTCACCAATCGCAATATCATTTGCCACAGCAACTTTTTGATCAAGTAATGGGTGCCAAGCCTGTGCTAATGAAATATGATTGGCTGGATTAACGAGTGGTTGCATAGCATTTAATTTTGCAGCCAATCGGGCTTTAGCGTTTACAAAATCAAAGTGACCGAGAATCGACACGTTACGTTGAATTTCAGTCACGTATGGCATTAGCTCAGCTGATAATTCCTGTAACACCCGCTGTTCTTCCGCGTGTGCTTTAACGCGCAATTCACTAATTTTATTATTTAAATCAACAACCGACTGTGGCTCAATGTACAGTGTCAAACCAGATTGACTTTGGTCATGGACAACGCCACCAAATTGATGACGATACTCCGCTTTGACCGGTATGACATAGCGATCCGCACGAATCGTGACAATAGGATCGCTCAAATACTGAGCAGATTTACCACGCGTAAACGCCTGCATTTGATTTTTAACCGCATTCTCATTACCCACAATTTTCCCGCGCAGAGATTTTAGTTCAAAAGAAGCCTCATCATTAATGCGACCGGTTTCGTCAATAGCAATTTGAATCAGTCGTGTTACATCAGGTAACGTTGCTAAGTTTGCCGCCTGTTCTGGTAGCACATGCAATGATTCACCAATCGTTTCGTCTTGCATTTGTACAAAAAAATTAGCGATTGTGCCTGTATTACGTAGCACTTGACCTACCTGAGAAATTTCAGTTGCACTTAGTGACGCTTGCATAGTCAAACGCTTCAAATGAGCGCTGATATCAGCTAATTTACTGAGTGGAATGCCACCCTTGAGGCGATCAATTAAAACAGCATCAGCTGTCTCTTGCAACCAATAATTGATTTCTTGCTCATCAATACTTGGCAGTAATTCGCGACCTTCCTGTTGTCCTGATGATGTCACTAAAAATGCCGCTAATTGGGATTTAATTTTGTCGTATTCAAGTGTTTCTAAAACTTTACTGTTCATCTATTTTTCCTAAAAAATTATAACCACCAATGGTAAATTTGGTCAGCCAAAAATGGCGTTTTATCCAGTATGGTATTAAGCATTGGTGTGTTTAAAAATTGATCTTGCACCCATGTATTGGGAACAACTGATAATAGTTCGAGCACAAAGAAGGCAATACTTGCACCAATGAGCCCACAAAATAGTGCACCTAAAATACCATCTAACCAACCAAGAATCGGTAAACGTCGTACAATTTTAAACGTTCTCAAAATCGCATGACTGAGTAGACCACCAATAATGATAATCAAACCAAAAATAAGACCAGAAGCTAAAAACTGTGATCCATCCCCAACGACTGATTCGGGAATTGTTGTACGAACAAATTGCCCAGAAACAAGATGGGTCAAATATTGGCCAATTGGCTGAGATAATTTGATGGCAATATACCATACCACTACCCACAAAATAACGCGCAACACTGCACGTATGACCCCTTGACGATACCCAGAAAAAATCCACAACAACACGAATAAAAACGATAATCCTAGTATGATCATTGTTCAGTACGCTTAAAGATTTGATTCGAAGTACGCGAGCGACTTTCCTGCTTTGCCGTGTCAATAATACTTGACACGGCACTTGTTTTAGTCTTAGGTTGCGTAGGTATTTCGTTACGCTTCTTGTCAAGTTCGGCCTGCAATCGCGCAACTTGTTGCTGCAAATCATCTATTTCTGCTTGCTTGTACAGTTGATCAGAAATCGCATTGAACGTCACCAATGTGGCTTGATCTAAAGGTGCAAGTTTTGGCGCCACAAGGGATATTTGGGCAAATTGCTTATTGATCAATTCTTCGGTTGCTTTAAAATGAGGAATGCTCGCATGACCGGAAATAACGTATTTCTTGCCGGCAATGACGGCTTTATATTGTCTTTTTGCTTGTTTTGTCATGCTTCAATTATACAATAAATCCTATCAACGCGCTAAAAATCAAAGTAATCCTTTTTGATTGGACTATTTGAATTGACACAATCAAACTTGATCAATATAATGTTGCCAGATTTTAGGGTAGTTTGAGTGTCTATTTTACTGAGGTATCATCATATTTCGATCGGAGGCATAACAAACATTTATTTGAAAAAAATATATCTGCCCTAACGAATTCGATATCTTTTAACTTTTCGTTTTTTGCGTTATGATTAACGTATCGCGTAAACGTTTACATTACCAAAATCATTATACATTTAGGAGGCATTATAATGGCCGCATATTATATTTTCGAAATAAATTATTCACGAAATCATGCCTTAATCAAGGCAGCACACGTCTATCGGGTCACAAATGATCATCAATTTGATGCAACTAAAGTTATCTCGCTCGACCGAGAAACGATTGCAACCAAAATCCAAAGCGGATTTGGTTTTAGGGTATTAACGAAAAACGACGGTCAATGGCATGTCGGCGATCTAGTGCAAATTGATGAAAATGGTTACATTAAAATTACGCCTGATGGTATTAAAGCTGATTATTTGGGTCATCTGCCAACTTATGACTAGTTTTACCTCATAAAGCCTAAAGATTGAAATTATTGATTTGATTTTGAAAAATGGTTTGTCCTATAATTTTGTAGTAAGAGGTAATCAATGAAAAACGATAAATTTATCAAATATTTGAGTTGGACAGCTACCATCATGTCAATTATGATGTATGTTTCTTATATCCCTCAAATTTTGAATAATCTCTCTGGTTCTAAAGGTAATCCCGTGCAACCCCTAGTTGCCGCTGTTAACTGTGCCTTGTGGGTTACCTATGGCCTGATCAAAGAAGACCGTGACCTGCCATTAGCAGCAGCCAATTTCCCCGGTATTATCTTTGGCATTGTCACTTTCTGGACCGCATTATAAAATTAATCATCACTTTTTAGTTGACATGTAACTCATGTCTTTTTTTCTATCCTCACAAAAAAACGAGCCCTGATGAGTGGCTCGATCGCGCGATGTGCAAATATTTTATATTATTGGTGTGCGTTTAAAACAGATTGCGCATATGCCTCTGTGTCTTTTGCATCTTGCAAAGCATTGTCTAATTGTTTTTGTAAATCAGAATTCTTATTGTTGGCTTCACTTAGTTTTTGTTGCGCATCGTTTAATTGATTTTGCAATTGTGAGGCTTTGTTATTAGCATCTGAGAGCTGGGTTTGAACGTTATCAAGTTCCTTTTGTTTATCGGCAACTTTTTGATTGCCTTCAGCGATTTTTTGATTGATTTCGTCAATTTTTTGTTGAATTTCTTGTTGCTTTTGTTGTAACTCTTGTTACTTTTGGTTGTTAGCCTGTGTCAATTGATCTTTGGCTTGTGCCAATTGATTTTGAAGACTAGTTAATTGAGATTGCATGTTTGCTACATTGTTTTGCGCATCTGTCAATTGATTCTGCGCCGTAGTAGTTTGCGTGCTCAATGATGTAATTTGATTTGACTGTGCTGTCAATTTAGCACCCAACTGGTCAATAATCGAACGTGTATGGCTTAAGTTAGGTGACTCTTGCCATGAGTTATTGTCGGCTAAGACGATTCCTGTGCCAAAAGCTGCGGCAATAGCTAACGTAGCAATAGTTTTTTTGTATTTCATCATTTCTCCTAGAAAATTGTTCATAATTTGCACATGTTTAATATCATACTTTGTATATATACATTTGTCAATCAAAATATATACATTACTTATTTTTTATTTTCTATTAGAAACCTTGCCATAAAGCTATTGCTATTCGTTTATCAATGTTTAACCATTTTTGTTATAATTATGTTCAAAATTGATACTGAAATGAAAAAAAGACATCAGCGAAAACTAATGTCTTTTAACATGATTAGCTACTAATCCCTTGATAACTGGTAATCACTTTTTAAAATGATAATAAATCATCGCCGTCACCATCATCAATCCTAACGCTGAACATGACACCAAATAGAACCAAATATTAATGAAATCTTCAGAACTTAAATACATGGCAATATCTCCTTAAAAATATTACCCCTCTTGCTAATTATTTTACACCCATTTTTATCATTTTAAACTAATTATATATTACTGTATTATCACAAAAAAATTAAATGTTGTCATTACTTTTCTTTTTTCATGACAATATAATAGTTAATCATTGCGATTGTAATCATGATACTAGCAAATATTTTAAACCATAGCGCTTCAATGACCATGCTGAGTAAAATGCTGCCAACAATAGTAATTAAAACGAGATTGTTCGCTGTCTTTAAATTCATAGCGTCTCTCCATTTCAAAACTCATTTAATTGCCATTATACACTTATTTATTTCTAAAAAAATATAATACAAAAATATTTATCTCGTCATTTTCTGCATCGTTATACACTCACTTGTTTTTATCACATGACCCATTTAAGGCAACCGACACATCCTATTGATAATTTTTTAGTTCAGTGCTCCAATTCTAAAACGCTAAATCCACAATTATAATCGCAGATACCACTAACTATTTCACCGCTAGTTTTGTTAATTTAGTAATAATTTTCGCACTGACACACTTTTAGTTTTCTTGTACTGTCTGGTATGATTAATGTACGCAAAAAACATTTTATTTTTTGTGAGTTTGTGAAGCTTTAACAATTAAAAGGACTATATTTTCTGGCAAACATTATAGTTGAATACATTGACTTGGTAACAAGCATATAGCGAAAACACTACTAGGAGAATTAACAATGACAACAGAAAATGAAGCAATTAAGACTCAAACAGTAGCTTATGGCTGGCAACTAGTATTACCTGTAAACACTATTGTTATGGATAATGATCAAGGTAACATAGCTATTGGCGATACTTCTGATAACTTTAAGGGTGGTCCAGTGATAATACTCAAAGTTAGCGAAAATGAGGCTACCGTAGAAGCTAGTGGCTACTTTGAGGAAGGAATATCCATTACCTTAGATAAAAAAATCATTATCAAACGTCGTGCTGATTTTGAAGATAATTAATACTGCTACTGGCATAAAAAACAATCACAGTCTTACTATTTGCCAAGCACCTCCTTTAACATATACCCTCTCTATCAACACGTCCCAGCGCTTATAGCAACAACCGACTCTCAATATGCTTAACATTTCATTGCTGGCAGAAAGTAGCTTTGTTGATAAACTATGAAACAAAATTACAATTCAAGGTTTGCTATATTTCAGCCTAGTCTATACACTCACATTTTGGATACAAGGAGAACAGCATGAACAATCGTATTTTATTTTTTATTATGATAGTTAGTTTAGTCCTCGGAATATTTTTGGTCTTGGTTAGTCAAAAAATAGCAAACCGCTACACTAAGTCACTGCTCGTTCTGGTGGGCATCGCTTTGGTTGGATATGCCTTATACTTATTCTGGCCACATCAAGTCGCTTAGCAATTAAAACGCCACTAAATACGATAATATACTCTGTTCACGTGAACTCATTCAGCTCTTCTATTGCATATCTGTCCCTCTCATTATAGAAAAGAATACGATATCCTGTATTTGTTGACAATAAAAGGCGTTGCATCAGGTTTTGATACCTTATGCAACGCCTTGAAATATACTAGTAGCGCTAGAGGGACTTTTTCTAACCCTTTAACATCAGTATTCATGGCGGTTTTTACCACTTTGTTTACCACTTATATACTTATTTTTGCTAATATGTTCCCCGCTTCATCACTCGCCCTTTTGGTTATATCACTATAAACATTCAAAGTAATTGAAGCGTCTGCATGACCTAAATAGGTCTGTACCTGTTTAACGGTTGCTCCCTGATCCAATGCTAATGTTGCCCACGTATGTCGTAACTTGTGCATGGATAAACCAACCGCTACACCGTACCTATCACTAACATCATGCAACCATTTATTAGGTCTCAACGGCTGTAAAGTATTACCGCCATGAGTAAATACAAAATTATCATCCCCGTTGTATTTGGTCGTATCATACCAACTTGACATAACAGATAACATTTTATTATCAATTTTGAGTGTTCTCTTACTCGTTCGGCTTTTTGGTTCTTTAATATACGTGCTACCACCTAAGCCACGTCCCAATGCTTGTGTGATAGATACATAGCCATTATCAAAATCAATATGTCGCCACTGCAAGGCTAACAACTCTTCTGTTCTCATCCCCGTGAATGCTCCCAATCTTAACAGGGTGTATGCCTGTTGGTTTATTTTACTGTACTGACTGTCTAGAACTTCTACAAATGCCTTAAACTCATCAACATCCATAAATTGCTTGGGTTTGTTAATCACCTTGCGCTCTCTGGGTAAATCAATCTTAGTAAATGGATTGACTGCAATGACATCCATTTTAACTGCCACATCTCGCAAACGTCTAAAATATCCAGTGACTTTTTTGTACATCTGCATATCTCGCTGTAATGTGTTAATATAGCGTTGTAAGTCAAGTGGTTTTATATCAGTCAATAATGTATCACGCCATGTGGGTAGTACGTGAAGCCTGAAGATTGTCATTGTTTTACCCAATGTACTTTCTTCCACAGAATGCTGATATGTTTCTAACCAAATATCATACAACTCTTTAACATTCATATTGTTTGGGGTTGTTTTTTTCTACCAGAAGTCAAGTGTTTCAAGGAATTTAGCTTCTTTTTATGATGCTGCAATTGGTCATCAAGCACTACTAAAATAAACCGATGTCTTCACATTGGTTTTGCAAAATGTTAGGCTTATAAATGTACAATTCTAGCGCTTTGACGCTGTATC
>NZ_MOWQ01000038.1:0-15157 GCF_002095565.1 Leuconostoc sp. BM2
CCATGTCGCGATTACTGAGAACCATGCATTATCTAGTCATTAATCATCAACTGTATGATTACAAAGCTGCATCAAAGCATTAGTATTCTACAATTATAAGCCTAACATTTTTTAAAATCGATGTGAACACAGCGGTTTATTTAAGTAGTGCTAATTGTTAACAAAATTTCAAAATAAAAGAAGTCAAAAACCTTGAAACACTTGACTTCTGGTAGAAAAATAACTATATCTTTTGTTAATGCTGTTGTTGTATTCACAAATTTTAAAGTTAATCTTAGGATTTTTCATGAGATTTTCAACGCAAAAAATGAGTAACAATAAAAAACGCTGATGATATTAGTCATCTAGCGCTTTCTGTACACTCTTATTGAAATTTTTATTGTTCAGTCAAATAGCCATCAGTCACGATACAATTCTAACAATCGTTGACGCAAAGCATCATCATAAGCCGTTAAATATAAACCATATTTGCCACGTTTCATCAAAACATTTAAAACGTTGGCAATGAAAGCTTTAAATTCGGCCTTTGTAAACTGTTTATCCTGACGTTTTTTGAATATTTCCTTGTGTGAATATTTCTCTGGCAAAATAGTCATGCTATCTGTTTTTGCATCATAGCCAAACGATGGCCCAATAATCATCCCCACAAAGTTCAAATCAAAGCCCTGCAAGGTATATATTGTCCCAACTTGCTTGATAGAGTATTCACGTTTGGCCCAGTGCGTGCGTTGTGGATCCCATTCATCCCAAGGCAGTGAAAATGTATCCATTTCAACGTTATGACGGCCATCAATCCTTGGAAATCCTGACGTTGCAACAACTCGGCTTAACCCGACTGACTTATTTTTTTGGACAATATTATCGTAGAGTTCCCCAGCTTTATCAAAAACTTTGAATTCGAAGTCACTATCATTTGGAAATGGATATAATGGTTTTTCAGCTGTTAGATCATCCATCCATTTTACTTGTGACTCGCTGGCAATCATGCGGTACTGAAAATTCATATCAAATAACTTATGTGGCCGATTCCCGATTGTTTTGTATAAGAAGTCTTTTGACCAATACATTTTTGATTGAAAAACTTGTGCAAAGTCATAAACAACGACCACAACTTTCGCCAAATCCATTAAATCAGTTAGTTGATTGTTGCCGTTATAATGCATATAAGGTTCAGGCTTGGACAATAATAAATGCGCTTCATCAACAAAAATGACATCATATCGCCAATGATTTTTTTGAGCGTGATTAATCAGCGGCGTTGGTCGCGTAATATCGCGTTCACGCATACCAGGAATACTTTCCGCAATGTCCTTATAAGCCTTGAAGAGTTCAGGGTGGTTAACCACCAAGGCTGTTTTATAACGTTTATCAGTCATGTATTTAGTGACAAGATCCATCAGTACAACAGATTTACCAGTACCAGCTGCCCCCTGAATAATCGCAACAGCATGGTTGTTATTTGCTACGCTAGTGCCAATATAATCATTGATATCACCAATGACACGTTCTTGATCTTGTGATAATTGATCGACAAAAAATTGTTTTTTGAGTTGTTCATTCATTTCAGCCATGGTTTATTTCTCGCTTTCCACACCATCGTTGTTAAATCATTATCCACCACAAGTGAGGTTATTTTGTAGCATAATGTACGGCCGCAGCTCCCAAATTAAATCTAGAAATAACAACTTTTTGAAACTTTAATCGCAACATCACTTGACCCAATGTCATATAATCCATAAAGTTTTCAGTCGTTTCATCTAAGTATTTATAAGCCGAGTATTTACCATTTGCAAAATATTTCCCTAATAAAGGCATAACTTGCCCAAAATATAAGCGCCAAAAAGGCTTAACAATAGGATTATCCGGTTGAGATGTTTCAAGAACCACGAGTTGTCCACCCGGCTTAAGCACTCTATACATTTCACGTAGACCTTGAATTGGATCAGGCAAGTTTCTAAGACCAAAACCAATGGTCACAATATCAAAGTGATTATCTTCAAATGGCAGTGCCATAGCATCGCCTTGTACTAGCGTTATTTTATCCGCATAATCACTCAAATCGACTTTATGTTGCCCAACTGTGAGCATTTCCCGACTAAAATCAAGCCCTGTTATTTTTGCCGTGGGGTCGCTCTTTTCTGCCAAGGCAATTGCCCAATCAGCCGTTCCCGTTGCTAAATCAATAATTTCAGCACCTTTTGGAAAAACCATTTTTTTCATAACTTTTTGTCGCCAATTTTTGTGCGTTCCCAAGCTAATAATATTATTCATCTTGTCATATTCTGGCGCAATGGTATTAAACAGTGATTGTACATCAGTATTTTTAGGTGATAGGGTCATTTTAACTCCTTCAATCGTGTGATTTCAGCTATGAATTTGATTCGTTCCGTCTTACCACTGGCATTCCGATGCCAGTCATTTGCAAAATAAAAACGTTTTGGCACTTTATAATGTGCTAATTTTTCACGCCCGTAAGCTTTTAAATCAGTAGCAGAGAGCTTGCTATCTATTACAATAGCCACTGGTACTTGCCCCCATTGCTCATCAGGAACACCGACTACCACAATGTTGTCAATCTCTGGCAACTTTAGATAAACTGATTCGACTTCATCTGGAAAAATGTTTTCTCCGCCAGAACTGATCATATCCCCTTCACGACCTTGTACGAATAAGAAACCATCATCATCGAGATAGCCAAGATCTTCAGTATTAAACCAGCCATCACGGCATTTTTCTGCCAATTTATTCGGCTGATTAAGATAACCAACTGTCAACGTCGGTGACTTAATCCAAATGTTACCTGTTTTAACTGGTACGCCATAATGATCAGCAATTTTCAAGCTCACCGGAAATAGTGGTTTACCAACTGATCCTAATTTTTCATCAGCGTACTCGGCGTCTAAAGCAATCACTTGAGAGGCGGTTTCAGTCATTCCATAAGACTGAATAATCGGAATGTGGTGGGCCTGTGCTCGCTTTAAAGTTGCGCGATCTGTGGGACCACCACCTAATAGCATCGTACGAAATCCGCTATTATAAGAGACATCTTCTGGCAAGTCCTTTAACAGTTGCTTAAGCATCACAGGCACTACTGACATAGTCGTAATATGATGATTAACCAATAGCTCATTGGCTTGGTGTGCATCAAATTTTGGTAAAAGGACAACGCGCATACCATAAATCAGGCCGCGCATTAAAATTGAAAAACCACTAATATGAAAAATAGGTACCGCTGTTAACCAAGCATCATCAGCCGTTAGCCCCAAATTCAGAGCACTCCCCATAGCTGAAAAAAAGTGATTATTGAAGGTTTGCATGACACCTTTCGGCTTACCTGTGGTGCCAGAAGTATACATAATACTGGTAACAGCATCATCAGGAAAATTTTCAACCAAATCCAGTCGTGCTGATTTTTCAGTGGATAACGCACTAACAGTTAACTGTTTATCCACTTTTAGCTGCTGATGATAGTCTTCATCTGTGATTAAAACCGAAATATCAGCATCAGCCAACTGATAGTTAATTTCGTCAACTGACAAGCGTCGATTAATAAAGACCATCGTTTTGCCAAGTTGTTGGACTGCCATAATCACTAAATAACTTGCAATTGTATTCGTAGCAATTAAGGCTATCCGTTGTTCTGTTTCAATCACCACATTCAATTGTGCAGCAATTTTTTTTGTCTGATCAGCAACTTCTTGAAAGGTCAGTTGCTGTCCTTTTTCCTGCACGGCAACGCGATTGGGCGTGAGTCGTGCACGTTTTATCAACCAGTTTTCCATTTTTCTATCATACCGCAGAATGCATTAAAAAAAAATAGACGTCATCGTCTATTGCATTGTAGTCGTTAGCCCTAAGATATCAATAGCTTTTAAGTAATCTGCCACTGTAATTTGATCACTTGTTCTAAGCAAATGAAAAGTCCCACCCATATTTTGAGCGACAAATCCCGAATCTAGAACGCCATTTCTTTGATAAAACTGATAACGTTGTAAACGCTGTTGCTCATTATCCGCATTAGTACCAACGATTTCAGATTCCAAAACAATGCCACCAGTGTAGCGTTGCTTTAAGCATATAACATTTGGCTTCCAATACCTTTCCCGCGAATAGTTGTATCGACGGCAAAATATAGAATAAATGCTTTATCATTTGCCAATGTCACCAAAAATAGGATGCCAGCAACATGGTCATTGCTTTTAAACGTTAACATTTTAATCTGGTCATTGTCATTCACCTTTTGCTGTAAAGTCTCGAATGGCAACCGCTCATGTGCCGGAAAGGCATTTAAATAAATTTTTTGCCAATTTGTTTCATCATTAATATTGAAGTTTGTTAATGTCATATCGTTATCCTTTTGATAAAATTCAAGCATTACTTACATTTTATCATAGTTACAATAACCAGCTGTTTAAGCGAACGTTTGTTCCGTGTTCATGTTATAATGAATGTACTGGGCGAATAATCTAATTTTTCGTTCGCCAAATAAAAAAATAGAGGTACTCATATGACTTCTCAAAATGATACATACACACTGGCAAATGGTACTAAAATTCCCGTTATTGGCTTTGGTACATGGCAAAGTGCTGACGGAGATGTTGCTTATCAAGCCGTTCGTTGGGCATTAGAAGCTGGTTATCGCCATATTGATACGGCAGCTGCTTATGGCAATGAAGAATCAGTTGGTCGCGCTATCAAAGATTCTGGCATTAATCGTGAAGACCTATTTGTCACAACTAAGCTTTGGAATGATGCACATTCATTTGAAGCCGCTCAAAAGGCTTTAGATCTTTCCTTGCAAAAGTTAGGGCTAGACTACGTTGATCTCTACCTGATTCACTGGCCAAACCCCGCAGCAATAAAAGCACAGGGTCAAAATGCTTGGGAAACGGCCAACGCTGAGACATGGCGTGCCTTTGAAGCTGCTTATGAAGCTGGGAAAGCCAAAGCAATCGGTGTTTCTAATTTTCAAATTCATCATCTCGAAAGTTTGGCAAAAACACAAAAAATTGCACCAATGGTTAATCAAAACTTTTTGAACCCTTCTGACACACAGGACGAACTTGTTGCTTATGACAAAGCACATGACATTGTCAGTGAAGCCTATTCGCCACTGGGCACTGGACGTTTAGTAGATTTACCACAGGTTACGACAATTGCAGAAAAGTATCACAAATCCGTCCCACAAGTGCTCATTCGTTGGTCTTTGGAAAAGGGCTTTCTGCCACTGCCAAAATCAACGCATGAAGACTATATTAAGGCTAATTTAGACGTTTTTGACTTTGCCTTAACCAATGATGAAGTGTCCGAACTTGATTCACTTACTGGAATCGGTGGCACGCATACCAATGCCGATACGGCTGACTTTTAAAGTTAACTATCAACACCCTTTTTAATCATAATTTGATTGTCCGCTGTCTGGTCAGCGGATTTTTTTGTCATTAAATTTGAGATTTGGAATGCTTGACTACTTTAATGTGTAAGATAATCATTAATCACTCTTTTTTTTATGCACGATGTGACTGACAACATAAAATGACACCAAAGCAATTATGATAATAATCGCGTAACTATTTTTACCAAACTGGCTCCTAAAAACCGTGCCTTGCACATTTGGTATTCTAATAATCAATGACAGTATGCCAAATACCAAGGCTGCGAACAACATTGGAAAGTTAAATCTGCGATTATTTGAATGTAACCACCAAACGATGAAGCCCGCCATAATCAACACAGATACCATAACACCAGCAAAACCATTTAGCGAAAAGGTCAAAGGTGTTTTAACAAATAACAGAATCAAATACACAGGTGCCAATAAGGCGCTCGCTAAAACAAAATAAGTCACATATCTGACCACTTTGTTCGACATAAAACGGTTAATCACATAGATTGACCGCGCTATTTGCTTCAAAATTAACATGCTTGCTAGGCAAGTATAGATGCCTGCCAAAATCATATTACCCAAATCAATCTTCGCGTTAGGATTTGCCAGCACTGGCAATAAAGTCATAATTGCAAAGCTAAACAGCCCCGTCATGGCTATCTTAACTGTATCAGTAATACTATTAGGAATAGATTTTAAAATATCATCCGCTACCATTTTCGGTGACTTACCAAAATACTTGTTCGCATCAATATTTTCTCGTTGTGCATCAAGAATATCTTCTAAGATTTCAAGTAATATATTTTCAACAATAGTTTCTTTTTTTGTAATACTGCCAAGTCTCATGTATATCAAAAAATCACTATAAAACACCTCATTTTTTAGATTGAGTTCTTTTCGCAAACTATTGTTCTTTTCAATCAATTTTTGACTACTATTCATTTTCTTCCCCCAAAATGCTATTCATACTGTGACTAATCCCCAGCCATTCGCGACTAAAAACTTGTTTTTCTGCTTTGCCGGCTTCGGTTATGTAATAATATTTTCTCGTTCTCAAACCATCAGAAGCTTGAATTTGGTATTTAATCAATCCTTTTGTTGTCATATTGGTGAGCAAGGGATAAATCGTACCTTTCGGAACATCCCCCAAACCATATTCCGACATTTTTTTCATGATGCCATAACCATAATTTGGTTCTTTATCAAGTAGAATGAGCAAAAAGCCTTGTAAAATACCTTTTCTAAGTTGACTGGCTATATTTTCTGACAAGTCATTAATTCTCCATTCTATTTATGGTTTGTTAAGCATACCATATAATAATTGACAATTCAAATAATAAAATAACAACTATGTCGCTTTTATACTTGATATTATGAATTTTCAATGATAAAATTAAAATAATTTATGAAACATGAGGGACTTACTGTTGAACAAATAAACTAATGAACGAAAATGACACAGACACTTGCCATGCGTGTGAGCAAGTACGTTGATTTTCGAGATTTGGTTTAACCGTTCATAGGGTGGGTCTTTTTAGTTACCCTCAAATTTACCATCTCGACGATCAATGACTATATTTTTGATGAGGTAATTTTATGGTCGATATTGAGATAAAACATTTGTATTTTGGATTTGATCAACAGGGTACGCAACTTTTTTCAGATATCAATTTAAGTTTATCTGCCCAGTGGAAGTTGGCTTTGATTGGTCGTAATGGCCGTGGTAAAACAACACTGTTACGACTACTGATGGGCGATTATCATTATACTGGCGACATTAGTCAAAACATCAAATTTGCGTATTTTCCCCAGACAATTCAAGATCCACAGCAGTTAACTTATAATATTTTGCAGACGCTATCAAACTTCGATTTTTGGAAAATATCACGTGAACTCTCCTTGTTAGGATTAACAGATGATATTCTCTGACGCAAATTTTCGAGCTTATCTGGTGGTGAACAAACCAAAGTTTTACTATCACTTTTATTTGTCGACGATATCAGTTTTCCATTAATTGACGAACCGACTAATCATTTAGACCAAGCATCACGCCAGCAAGTTGCCAATTATTTAAGAGAAAAGAAACAAGGTTTCATTGTAGTCAACCATGACCGCAACTTCATTGACGAAATTGTTGACCATGCGTTATCCATTGAAAAACATAAAGTTTTGTTGCAAAAGGGTAACTTTCAAGTATACGAGGACCAAAAAAAGCAAACAGACGCATACGAAAAAGAGCAAAATACTCAGTTAAAAAAAGAAATTAAACATATCAAACAAGCATCAAAAAATGTTGCTACATGGGCCCTTGAACGTGAAAATGAAACAAATGATTCTGCTTCACGTCGACTTGCCAAAAAGCAGGCAAAACGTTCCAAAGCGATAGCCAAACGATCTGAAAGTAAAGTCGAAGCAAAAGCGGCGCTTTTAAAAAATATTGAATCAGTATCACCACTAACGTTAAATTTCACCCCAACAACCCACCAACAGTTGCTCAAAGTAGAAAATCTACAATTAAACTATGACAAACCACTATTTGAACCAATTTCGTTTGATCTTAATCTCGGTGAACGGTTAGCAATTGAAGGTAACAATGGTTCAGGCAAATCCTCTCTTGTACGCTATTTGCAAAATAATTTTGCTGGTACCGCAACCGGGAAAATGTATCGCCCCCAAAACCTAGCCATCAGCTATGTCAGACAACATTATGACGATAATCATGGCACACTAGCTGAATTTGCCTTGGCGAATCATTTATCCTATGAAGATTTACTCAATAACCTTTTCAAACTTGGCCTTGAACGTCACGTTTTTCAAAATAGAATCGAGCAAATGAGTATGGGCCAACAAAAACGCGTGGCATTGGCTAAGTCACTTATGACACCAGCTGAATTGTATATTTGGGATGAACCATTAAATTATCTTGATGTTTTCAATCAAGAGCAAATTACTAACATTATCAATCAAATACAGCCAACGATGATAATTATCGAACATGATGCTAATTTTTTGGCAACAACGTCAACCAAAACCGTTCATTTAACGACACCATCATCAAAAAAACCTGATAGTTTAGACAAATAATATTGTCTAAACTATCAGGTTTTTAAATAATTGATATAGGTTTCACGTGAAACATTACACGCTACGCTTTTTGAAAATTAGATATGCAATGCCATACATCAGAATAATATAAATGAAGTACACAATAATCAAATCATTTTGTGATATATTCATCGCCTGCTTCAGAAGACTTGGTGACAACATGCCTAAGTTAGACATGCCTAAATAAATATTAAATGGGTTCCACTTTAAAAATGGTGCTAAACCAATTAATTCCAATGAAATAGCGCTCAATAATGGTGTCGCCACAATCATCACAACACCCAATCCAATTGCTGCCCCAGAACTTTTAACTAAATTCGTAATCATCAAAACTAGTGCTGCCACGAATACCATTTGAATAGCAGTATCAAGCATGCTGATTCCCATAGTTTGCCAACTATTCCCTGTATACCCAAGGGACTGACTGAAATCATACTTTGGTATAAACAAAGCAACCGCTAGAACAGTACCAATAAATGCCGTGACAAACAGACCAATATAAACACTGAGATTTAGCAACAATTTACTAACAAACACGCTACCACGACTAAAACGACGTGATAACAATGGGCGAATGGTTCCAAAACCAAATTCTTGCGATACCGACAAAGCAGTTATAATGATGCCGGCCATTTGTACATACAGCAATGCTTGTCCCAAATTAATCACGGCTGATGGGGTTCTTTGTGATTTAAAAATACCAATAATAGCTATCGGAAAAATCAAACTCAAAATTAACCAAACATATAATTTGTTTTGCTTAAAAGCTTTATAATACTCTTGTTTCATCAATGTTAACACGACTTATTCCCCCTTATCGTCTGCTGCCAGCATATCCAACAACGACTTTTCTAAATTACCTGTGACTGTATTAAGTGCAATAATTTCAAGATTAGCTTGGTTAATCACTGTGATAACTTCTTGCAAACTTTCCGCCCCAGTAATTTGCAAGTGCCCATCATCAATATTTGCCTGCCAATGATGTTCTTGAACAACCATCAACGCTGCCTCATTGTCATTAGTATCAACTGTCCAACGCACTTTATCATGACTAAAGAAATTAGACATTGTATCTTTTTCAATAATTTTGCCATGATTAATAATCACAACATCGTCAACCAATTTTTGCAGTTCATCTAACAAATGACTTGATATCAAAAATGCTGTTCCTTCGTCTGCCAAAGCGCGAATTAATTCACGCAAATCATGAACTGATTGTGGATCTAATCCGTTCATTGGCTCATCTAAAATGACCAGCTTTGGGTTTCTAATCAATGCAATCGCAATACCAAGACGTTGTTTCATCCCCAATGAAAAATTTTTGGCCTTACGTTTTCCAAAGTTATCGCCATCAATTTGTGTTTTATGCATGAGCATTTTAAAATCTGCAGGTGATTTTGTATCCATTGCATACAACTTCAAATGTTCTAAGGCGGTCAAATTGGGATAGATTGACGGATACTCAATCAAATTACCAATTTTATCCAGTGCTTGATGATTACTAAACGTTACAGGTTTGCCATCAAACGAGATTGTACCTGATGAATAACTCATTAATCCAGTGATAGCACGCATTGTCGTTGACTTTCCGGCACCATTGGGCCCAATTAATCCAACGATATGTCCGGCCTCAACCTCAAAACTAACTCGATCCATTGCAGCGCGTGCCCCATATTTTTTACTAACGTTTTTTACTTCTAATAATGCCATTATTTCCCCTCTATATTATGAAACTAGTTTGAATGTATTATCTTTCCCAAGATAATTTAGGTTTAAAAACAAAAACAAATGTGGTGATGCTTAAAATTACTGGCAACAACAGTTTATCTAGCAACCCACCAGCGGCATTAAGCTGTAATATTAACATTGATACAAAAAAAAATATCACAACCGGCCATTTAAGATAACTTAATCGTACCGGTTCATCTTCAGTATCAACACCAACATGCTCAACCAAGTAATAACTAATCGCCAATGCCACTAATGAAATACCGATAATAGCCAGCACTGATGTCATCAAATCATTAATAAAATACTGTTTTGACAGCATTTGATCCGCAGACGTGTGGGTAATAGTCTCAAACACAATAATGAGATACATACTCCCTGCAACTTTTTGCCAGATAGGACCTATGACTAAACTGACACCAAGAACTAGGCTAGCAAACAGTAAACTAAAAGTCCCATTGATAATGTTACTCCGTACCGCATGTGCCCAATCACTAGGCTGTATGGTAATTGTTAAAAACAAATCAATGAAGACTGCAAATGCAATCGGTGCGATTATCAGCCAAAACATTTTACTCAACAATAATTGTCTACGCGACATACTTTGTGTTACTAACCACGCATCAAGATGACGTGTTTTATCGTTATAAAAGGAAAGTAATGCCGCAAGTTGCAAAATAATCATCAATTGACTGCTAAGCTCACTTGCATCATCCCCACCAGCAGCTGTGCCAGAATCAATAAAGTTTGTACCAATAATAATAGCCGACGCTGCGATACCCAAAAAAGCAATTAATATCAACTGAGGTGCTTTCATTTTGCCATAAATTTTTATCGCGCGTAACATTATTCGCCCTCCAATTCTTTTTGCCAAGCATAGTCTTCACTTGCAAAACTAGCACGGAAAATGTCTTCACTACCAATAGGTAATTCTTCAATAAACTTAAAATCTGAGCCTGCTAGTTTAATCCCAATGCTCTCATCAAAGTCACTGAAGACGACGGTTACGATATGCCCAACATGGGCAATAATTGTGCCATTTTCACGCAAAAAAGCTAACATTTCGTCGTTATCGTAAGCCACTTGATACTTTTTGATATTGTTATTATTTTCAATAGCAAATGTCATATTAATGCTACCGTCTTTTAACAGCAAAATGCGATCAACTAATGTGTCGAGCTCTACTGAATTATGTGAGGCAATCAAAACCGTCGTGTTATTTTTGTTCACACGATCAATAATTAATTGCTTAACTTGATCCCTTATTAAAACATCCAATCCATCCAGAGGCTCATCTAACAAAACATAGCGAGCGCGACTAGCGAAACCTACAATTATCGTAAACAGTGCACGCATGCCTTTAGAATAAGTTTGCACGCGTTTTTTACTATTCAGATTAAATTGCTGAATGCGATCGTCGTACCAATCAGAATCAAAATCTTTGTAAGATAGCGACAAAATAGATTTAATTTTGTTTGGTGTATAATATGCTAACCAATTTTCAGGCATATCAACATAGAATAACTGATCATGCGTACTAGTTGTCCGAACATAATCTTGATCATCAAGCCCTATCCGTCCAAAATCAGCTTTCATTTCACCGACAATGGTTCGAAAGAGTGTCGTCTTTCCTGCACCATTACGACCAACAAGACCAACAATTTCGCCTTCATTTAATTCAAAGCTAACATTTTTTAGGACTTGCTGATGTTGTATTTTTTTTGAAATATTTTCCAAAATCAATGTCATTGTTTCTCTCCGTACAATTCATCAATCCAGCTGTGAAGCTGATTCGGGCTAATTGAAACACGTTTGGCTTCAATTGTTACTTCTATTAGCTTGTTTTTGAGCTGCTCAACAAGTTCATCATCCGCATTTTCCCCATTTCTGCGAATAAAAGTCCCTTTTCCAGTTACAGTCTCGATAACGTTTTGCGCTTCAAGTGCTTTGTATGCCTTGGCTACCGTGTTTGGATTTAATCCCTCAATTAATGCCATTTCACGGACCGATGGTAATTTTTCACCAATGACTAACACGCCGGCAGCAACTTGCGCTTTAATTCGCCACATTAGCTGCTCGTATAGTGGTTGGTTTCTTTGTATTTGCGCCATTTGTGAGCTCCCGATTAAGATTTGGTGTTTTAAGTAATCACACCACTATCATATTTGACTGAGTTTCATTCCCCACATCCCCAAATGTACTACGTGTACTATGTTACACGGTACACCGTAATCTGTCAATCCTCTTTTATCATCATAATGCCTTGTATTTTTAAGTTTACAGTTGTAGACTATATGTATGAACACAACAATATCAACAAGTGAATGGCAAATAATGCGTGTCATTTGGACTCTAGGAGAGGCAACTAGCAACCAAATCATTCGTATTCTGTGCGCGGAAACAGATTGGCAACCGTCCACTGTTAAAACTTTGATTACACGTCTAATCAAAAAGGGCATTATTAGCCACAATGGCGCTGCCAGAGACCGTATATATACTGCAACCATTACGGAAAAAGTAGCAATGGTTGACCCTTATCTACGACATTGCACGACATGTGTGCCATGTGTGTTGGTGATGCGTTAGTCAACGCCTTAGCGGAGACTCCGCTATCTCAAACAGACATTAGCCACTTACAAGCTTTATTGGTACAAAAATCAAAAACAGCTCCGGCAACAATAGCTTGTAACTGTATTCCAAAAGATTGGGAGGCCTGCCAATATGACAGAGAAAAAAAATAATCACACCATGTCACAAATGACACATGAACACCACATGGATCATGACCACAATATGTCAATGATGACCAATTCTGAGATGGATATGTCAGCCATGCCAATGCATCACCACGGTGCTGATATGGGCATGGCGGGCATGGACATGAATGATATGAAAAGACGCTTTTGGATATCATTCATCTTAATGATTCCGATTCTCTTTATCTCGCCATTTATGGGTGTCAATCTACCTTTTACCATCATTTTCCCAGGCAACAGTTGGGTCTCTGCCTTATTGGCCGCCATGTTGTACGTTATTGGCTCACAGCCGTTCTGGGTAGGTGCGCGTCACGAGTTGCATGCCAAAAAACCAGCAATGATGAGTCTTATCACAATGGGATTAAATGTCACATTTTGGTATTCTATCTATGCCTTAATTGCCACACAAGTCTTCCATCATCACGTAATGGATTTCTTTTGGGAATTTGCAACGCTTACCGTAATCATGCTGCTTGGTCATCGAATTGAGATGTCAGCAACAATGAGAGCCGGTGATGCCACCGCCAAACTTCGTGAACTTTTACCCCAAGTTGCCCACGTTAAACACGGTGATCATATAATGGATATGCCAATTACCACACTCAAAACAGATATGGTGGTACGCGTTTTGGCAGGTGAATCTTTTCCAGCCGACGGTATCGTGACAAATGGTAACAGTCAAGTAGATGAATCTCTGATGACCGGTGAAAGTCAACTGATTGATAAATCAGCCGATGCTATTGTCTATGGTGGTACTATAAATGGTAACGGCACATTAGACGTTAAACTCACCACAGTAGGTGCACAATCATTTATTGGTCAATTACAACAAACTTTACTCACATCACAAGATAAAAAATCACAAGTCGAAACACTAGCTGACCGTGTCGCCTCTTGGCTATTCTGGATAGCACTCGTTTTCGCAATTGGTGCATTGATCATTTGGACGCCATTACGAGGATTTAGTTTTGCGACAAATATTGCTGTGACTGTCCTCGTAATTGCTTGCCCACACGCGCTTGGACTCGCAGTACCCTTGGTAATTAGCCGTACGAAAGCGATTGCTGCTGCGCAAGGCATCCTGATCAAAAATCGCAAAGCATTGTCGGCAGCTAATCAACTCCAATATGCCTTGATGGACAAAACCGGTACATTAACAACCGGACAGTTCACTGTGCAACAGTTCGTAACCTATCAAGAAGAGAAATCTCACGTTTTAGCAATTATGAGTGCACTCGATCAACAATCAACACATCCGCTGGCACAATCAATTATTAATTATGCGCAATCTCAAGGCGCACCATCACTGTCAGCACAACATGTTGAGAATATAGCCGGTTATGGTGTTTCAGGTATGGTCGAAGACCATCACTACCTATTGGTGTCCGCACGATACTTAACTGAACATCATATTGCCTTTGAACCGCTAAACGCAGACGGTTCTGTTTCATATTTGCTTAACCATGATAAGGTGATAGCAGCCATTGCACAAGGTGACAGCGTTAAAGAATCAGCGCGTCAGTTTATTGACGATTTGCATGCGCAACACATTATTCCGGTTCTTGTAACGGGTGATAATGAAAAATCGGCAAAACGTGTTGCCCATGAATTAGGTATCGAAGCCATTCATGCTGGCGTGTCTCCCCAAGAAAAGATTGCCTTAGTGGCTGAATACCAAAAGCGTGGCGCTGTCATGATGATTGGGGATGGTATTAATGATGCACCAGCACTAGCGCACGCTGACTTAAGTGTCGCCATTGGCGCTGGTACCCAAGTTGCCCAAGCCTCAGCCGATACAGTTCTCATAACTAATCATTTGCCAAAAATCATCGAATTCATTCGTTTAGCAAAACATGGCAATACAAAACAAGTTCAAAACTTGTGGTGGGGCGCAGGATATAATATTATTACCATTCCGTTAGCTGCGGGTGCTTTATCTTTCATTGGCCTCATGCTCAATCCCATGATTGGTGCCATTGTTATGTCTTTTTCAACCATTGTCGTAGCCTTAAATGCGTTGACACTTAAAGGGTAAATAATTAAATATTTAATCAAGGCAGATTGCAAGAAATAACTTGAACGAATTTAGTGACGTAGATTAAGCAAGAAGATCTCGATTGGTGTGTGCCAGTTAAGACATTTAAGTGGTCGGGAATTCAGATACCAATTGATTTGAACCAGC
>NZ_MOWQ01000039.1:0-13773 GCF_002095565.1 Leuconostoc sp. BM2
CGCGCAATGGCACGAACAGAATAATTCAATTCGAGTAAAGTTTGAATGACAGTGCGTTCTTGAGATGATAAACTAGTCATGAGTCGCAGTTCCTTTATGGTTGTTTTAGACAATTACCATTAAAGGCGCTGCGGCTTTTTTATTCAAGTGTTCGGTTTAATTTTACAATCTACCATATACAAAATTACGTGCTGTATTTACAACTGGAAATGTTCAGGTACAGCAAGCAGCAACAGCGTTTTGGATTTTACTATTTGCGATTCCGAGTCTTGGACGAATTGAAGTTTTGCTTGTTATGGGTGTGTTGCTTGGCTTATATTGGGCTGTTGGATCTAACATGACAATCAAGCCAATTCAAAGACTTACTGATGGTGGCGGTTTCGCAATTGCCCATCAGCAAATGTTTGGGATTGCATTGGTAGCATGGTTAGCAGATAAGATGAGTTCTTCTGAAAAAAAGAAGAACAAGCCATCTTCTAAGCGCTTGGAAGATATTACTTTACCTGGTTTTTTGAAAATATTTAATGAGAATATGGTGGCCACCGCGATATTAATGTTTCTATTCTTTGGCATCATTATGTTCGTACTAGGAGAAAACTATTTCCATCAACTATTCATTACTAGTAAAGGGGCCTCTGGCTTAGCTCAAGGTGCGAGCTTCTTCTTCTACATTCTCACAACATCCCTTGGCTTCGCTGTTAACTTAGCAATTTTGCAACTGGGTGTTCGAACATTCGTTGGGGAACTAACTGAAAGTTTCACTGGTATTAGTGATACGATCCTACCAAATTCTGTACCTGGTATTGATGTTGCAGCGACATTTGCCTTTGGTGAACAAAATGCTGTGACAATTGGTTTCTTGTTTGGCGCATTAGGACAATTTTTAGCCATAGGGGCACTGATGATTTTCCACTCGCCAACTATTATTATTGCCGGATTTATTCCGTTGTTCTTCGATAATGCCGTGTTTGGTGTTATTGCCAACAACCGAGCTGGTGCTAAAGCAGCCATGATTTTGCCATTTTTCTCAGGCATTATACAAGTTGCTGGCGCAGCCCTAATCTCAACTTGGATTGGTATGTCAAAGTTCGGTGGTTACTTGGGTATGTTTGACTGGGATACTGTTTGGCCAGGATTCACAGTTATCTTGAAGTATCTAGGTTACTTCGGTGTTGTCGTGGTAGCTGCAATTCTACTTCTAATTCCACAACTGGAATATCGTAAGGATCCTAAAAATTATTTCTTGATGGTTGAAGATTATGATGCCTATAAAGAAAATAAGGGTCTTGAATAAAAAATTAATTTGCTTTAATAAAGGAGAATAATAATGAATATTTTAGTTTCTTGCGCTAATGGTTCGGGTACAAGCTTGATGATGATGAAAAGTGTTGAAAAATCAATGAAAAAGCTTGGCATTCCGGTATCAAAAATTAACCACACAAGTATTGCCGAAGGAAAGTCAACGGCAAGCCAGTATGATGCCGTTTTCACACCACTTAACTTTGTGGACATGTTTGAAGATGCCGCAAAAAAAGGCGTGACAGTGGTCGGTGTCAAAAATGTTATGAGTGACAAAGAAATCACCCAACGAATTGTTGACGAAACTGATTTTGAAGAGAAATACAAGAAGTGAGGATAAAAAAATGACGAAGCCTAATCTACAAATTGCTTTAGATCAAAATACATTAGCTGATGCTGCAAGAATTGCGCATTTAGCAGGGCCGATTGTTGACATTGTTGAAGTTGGCACGATTCTTGAATTGCAGGCGGGACAACAGGCCATTAGTGTTTTACGAGAGATGTTTCCTGATAAAATTATTGCATCTGATACCAAGTGTGCGGATGCTGGCTCAACAGTGGCGCAAAATTCAAAAGACGCCGGAGCTGATTTGATGATAGTTATTGATTCAGCAACAATTGCTACAATGAAATCTGCAAAGTCGGTTCTTGATGGGATACAGGTTGAATTGTACTCAGCATGGAATTGGGATTTGGCTGAAAAATGGCAACAAATCGGTATTGAACAAGTCATTTATCACCAGAGCAGAGACGCCTTATTGGCTGGTGAAGTATGGGGTGAAAAAGACCTTAACATTGTTAAAAAGTTCATTTCAATGGGGTTCAAAGTTTCTGTGACTGGGGGCCTTAATTTAGACACGATTAAATTGTTTAAAGATGTGCCAGTGTATACATTCATTGCTGGTAGAGCCATTACGGGTCAAGATGATCCAGCAGCTGCTGCACAAGCCTTCCAAGATGAAATTGGAAAGTACTGGGCATAACGATGGCGCGATTGGGCATTAATGAAAAATCCTTACCGTTCCAACTATCATGGCGGGAAAAATTGGCATTTGCTAAGCAGCAAGGTTTCTCTTTTATTGAATTATCAATCGACGAAAGTGATGAGCGTATTGCGCGCCTAGATTGGTCGGACAATGACATATTTAGCCTACTAAAAAATTCGTATGAATCGGGTGTTTCAATCGACACAATGATGCTATCAGCATTACGTAAATTTCCTCTAGGTTCACAAGATCCTATCCTTTATGATGCGGCATACAGTATGTGTCAAAAAGCAATTATCTTAGCTAAAAAATTGGGAATAAGAAATATTCAAATTGCTGGATATGATGAGTATTATCATGCCAAAACAGCACTCACCCGTGAGAATTTTATTGAGAATTTACAGCGAGTAGTTGATTTTGCAGCGGCGAATCAGGTTATGATTGCGATTGAAACGATGGACGATGACTTTATTAATTCAATTGGAAAGATCAGAAAAATCAAACAAAATATTTCGTCACCGTGGCTGCAGGCCTACCCTGATATCGGTAATATTTCAGCATGGCCGCAGGTAAATCCTGGGGAAGATTTGACTGATGGATTTGAAAATATCGTTGCTGTTCATGTCAAAGACACCTTGGCTGTGACAGAAAATACACCCGGTAAGTTTAAAAATGTGCCGTTTGGAACAGGTAATGTTGAATTTTTAGGATTATTTAAAACATTGAAGCGGCTTGGTTATCAAGGCACATTTACGATAGAGATGTGGTCAGAACGAGACAAAGATTGTGTTGACCAAGTCAAAAAAGCACACGATTTCATTCTTGAATTATTGACCCAAGCAGGTATTTTAATAGAGGTAGTATGATGTTAGAAGAACTAAAAAATGAAGTATATCAAGCAAATATGTCTTTGCCTAAATTGGGATTGGTAACATTTACTTGGGGTAAAGTGTCGGGAATTGATCGTGAAAAAGGACTATTTGTGATTAAGCCATCTGGTGTTGCCTATGAAGATTTGAAGCCTGATGATATGGTAGTGGTTGATTTAGATGGTAACGTTGTGGAAGGGGATCTAAACCCTTCTAGTGATACACCGACACATGCCTATCTGTATCGGCATTTCAAAAACATTGGTGGCATTACGCATACACACTCACCATGGGGCGTTTCCTTTGCTGCTGCTCAAATGGATATTCCTGCTGTTAGCACGACGCATGCAGACACTTTCTATGGTGATATTCCGTGCACGCCAGCTTTGAGCCAAGAAGAAATTCAATCAGCTTATGAGTTAAATACAGGAAAAGTCATTGTGTCAGAATTTGAGCAAAGGCAGATTGATCCTGATGCGACACCTGCTGTTCTAGTCAGCCAGCATGGACCATTTACATGGGGCGTCAATGCCTCAAAGTCTGTATATAATGCTAAAGTATTAGAAGTTTCAGCAGAAATCAGTTATCATGCGCTGCAATCGACGCGTTCGGATATTCATGTGCCCCAATACTTACTTGATAAGCATTATTATCGCAAGCACGGCGTAAATGCTTACTATGGGCAAAAAAAAGCAGTTTCTGTTAATCATAGTTAATTCATGTCGCAAAATACCCCAAAAGCATAATAGCTTTTGGGGTATTTTGTATGCAACCGTGTTTGTCAAAATCTTAAAAGTCAATATAAACTGACCAAAAATAAAACCTAATAAATGAGGGCGATTATGCTAAGGGAAACGATAAAAAACACCCAGTTTTCGATTGATAATACGGTGCAACTAACGGTTGCGACCTCCGCAAAAAAGTCTATACACGACTTTTGTGAGAAAATGTTTATTGACTAAATTGTTCATGTATAATCATTTTTATCAGCTGATGAATCAAGATCACGGAGAATAATATTAAGTATGGAAAACATTTTCAAATCGCAGTTAAGCGCCTTGCGGCAAAAAAAGCACTTGTCACAAGAATTGTTAGCACAAAAATTATTTGTCTCTAGACAATCAATATCTAAGTGGGAGAATGGAGAATCAGAACCTAACATTGATAAGCTGATTTCTATTTCAGAAATATTTTCGGTCAACTTAGATTTTTTACTTGCTGGTCATACACACGGCGATGCTTTAATATTGGAGCTGAAAAATTTAAACAAATCATTCAAAAATCCTGTTTTAAAGGATGTCAATTTATCTATTTATGGTAGAGATCGTATCGCTTTGTTGGGCAGCAATGGATCAGGTAAAACAACAATTGTTAATACGATTTTGGGCAATATCATTCCAGATAAAGGTAGTGTCGTTAAACATTTTAATGCGCAAGATGACCTCAGTGTTATGACGCAAGAAAACTGTTTGATTGGGTCTTTAAAGGTACGTGAACAAATTGCTTTATCTTTGAAAATATATGATGCCTACTCAAAGATCAACATAGACGCTATGCTCAAAAAATTTAGACTTACCGAGCAATCTGAAGTGATCGTGGATCAACTTTCCGGCGGACAAAAACGGCGTTTAGCATTACTTTTAACATTAATTAAACCATCAAAACTGTTGATATTGGATGAACCAACAGTGGGCATGGATTTAGAGTCAATTGATTTATTTTGGGATTATTTGGATCATGTGGGTGGCAGTGTTGTC
Source organism: Leuconostoc sp. BM2 (assembly GCF_002095565.1). Taxonomy (NCBI): domain Bacteria; kingdom Bacillati; phylum Bacillota; class Bacilli; order Lactobacillales; family Lactobacillaceae; genus Leuconostoc; species Leuconostoc sp. BM2. The sequence goes on from NZ_MOWQ01000039.1 coordinate 4,912, forward strand.
ACCCACATGATTTCAATCAAATTGATAACTACTTTACACGCGTCGTTTTACTAAAAGATGGTGTGATTAAGTCAGATGAATCAGTTGCCAATATTCACTCTAATAATCAGACGATTGAACACTGGTATCGTCTCATGAATCAATAATTAAAGGAGCTACTTAATGATTACTTGGATAGAAATCAAAGATACATTCAGAAATAAACGTTTTATTTTGTTTACAGTCGTTTTCCCATTGGCGTGGTATTTAATGATGTTAAGTGTTTTTAACGGCGCGGCACATCATTCGGTCAATCGTTATTTGTGGTTTACAATTGCTGCGATAATCGGTATTTCGGGTAATTCTGTTGTGACTTTTTCCAAAAAAATATGTGATACCTATCAGTTTTATAAATTACAATCTCAAACTTCGCATTATAGTATCAAACGTTGGATAACAGATCAGTTTATCGTGCAAGTTATTTTGAATGCCTGTATCGTTTTTGTTATCTTAGCTGCTGGCGTCTTATTTAAATCTTTGTTAATTAATTTGAGTTTAGTTATGTTAGTTATTTTGCTACTCATAATGGGGCTATATTTAAATGCAATTGGATTTTTAATCGGTATTTATATGGATCAAAAGACAATCGCTGCGCTCAGTATGCCGTTAAGTATGGGATTTGGCGTTTTGATGATTCGCTGGGATACCGTAACGGCCGCTAACGGTATCTTGATAAAAATAATTTCGATTATGCAGCAATTTTTCCTCGGCTACTATATTTTTGACTATATTAAAAAAATTGAACAAAGCCAATCAGTCAATCAATCCCTATTTAAATTTTTGTTGAGTGTTTTAGTGATTGCCATTCCGTTTATCGTTATTTATTTGAAAAAACAGCAATTGGTAGCACGAAACCATGTTAAAAACTAAGCCTCTCTGCTGAATAAAGGTAGCCTCGAAAGTGAAAAAACTTGCGAGGTGTTTTTTATTTTATAATTCTAAAGCGTTGTCTTCATCAAGTTCTCGTCATAAATTAAGACGATATATTTTCAACAGAGACAAGTAAAGACCGTACTTTGAAAATAACCGGTTAAACCATTATAATAGTGAGTGACTAATAATAAATCAGTATTGAAACCTTAGTTAGGTTGATTTGATACGCTGGGGAGAATATAAATGCAAGTAGCAATCATTGGTGCCGGTCCGCGCGGTTTAGCGGTAGCTGAGCGCCTTATTAATTTGGATGACAGTGACAATCAACTTGATGTACAAATCTTTGATCCTTACGCCATCGGTGGTCGTGTTTGGGACCCCGCAATCAAACAAAATAACTTATTTTTGATGAATACAGTCATTGACCAAGTGACACTGTTCAATGATGATTCAATTGAAAACGGTGGCAAGCCTTTTTCAGGACCAAGTCTCTTTCAATGGTTAACCACCGAAGCGAGTGATTTTATTGCACAACACCCAGAATTTGATAGTGCCTATGCGAATGAAATTTTGCAGCTGACACATACTGGTGATTTCGCAACGCGTGGTATCATGGGCATCTATGCGGCTTGGTTTTTTGAATGGTTAAAAAGACGTGTCAAAGGAAATCAAACGCTTAATTATACGAAACAAACTGTGGCCGATTTAGTTAAAATTGGGACGAAATTTCAAGTGACACTAGGTGATGGGACACAGATACTAGCAGATCAAGTCGTCATGGCATTGGGTCACTCTGATGATGAATTGACACCTGAGGAAGCTGATTTTAAGGCATTTGCCGATGAACATCACTTGCCTTATATTGGACCAACCCATCCATCAGAAGCTGATTTGTCAGGTTTGACAGAAAAGAATCGCGTGATTATACGCGGGTTGGGATTGAGCTTTTTTGATTATTTAGCGGCACTTTCGATTGGCAAAGGTGGGACTTTTGTCCGTGATGATTCCGGAGAGTTGATTTATCAACCATCTGGTCGTGAACCACATATCATTGCTGGTTCACGCGGTGGTTTCCCGCTACATGCGCGGGGTGTCAATGAAAAAGACGCTAGTGAGTTATACCAGCCAACTTTCTTTACGTTACCTGCTCTTGACGCGCTACGCGCTGCTGGCGACGGTAAAATGTCTTATGAGGCTTTTGAAAGTTTAGTGGTTAAGGAATTAACCTATAAACACTTGCTAAATCGCATTAATAGTGGGCAAAGTAATCTGACGTATGATCAATCTGAAGCACTTAAAGTGGCATTGTTAACGAGTGGTGACTTGAATGCCACAGCTGCTGAATTTGGTTTGAGTGATATACCATCATTAGATATTGATTTGGTACGTAATCCAGCTCGTGATTTACCACATGATGCGGATTATCGCACTTGGTTACTATCGCATTTGGCTGCGAATATTGCTGACGCACGTTTGGGCAATAAATCAGCACCATTTGCTGGTGCGTTTGACATTCTGCGTGACATGCGTGATCGTGTACGCTATGTTGTGGAACATGATTATTTCTCAGTTGATGATTATGAAAAGTTTTTGACCAAATTCCGTCCGTTGGACGTTTTGGTATCAGTTGGACCACCATTACTACGTGTCGAACAACTTCGTGCGTTGATAAAAGCCGGTATTGTCGATATTACCGCCTCACAAATCAAGGTGACAACCGAGGACGGTGAGTTTGTTGCACGAGATAGCCGACAACAAGAATACCACGGGAATGCCTTAGTGGAAGCAAGATTAGGTGCAACTAACATGGCAATCGCGGTCAACCCCATTTTAGTTAATTTGCGTGATAAAGGGACACTCGTTTCGCCAACCTTGGTCCGCCAAGATGGGACAAGTTGGACATTGGGTGCTGCTAATATTGATCGCCAAACATTAGAAGTCATTGATGCAAATGGGGATCACATTCCCAATTTGTACTTGTATGGCATTCCTGTTGAAGGTAAAAAATGGTTTGGTACTGTGATTCCTCGTCCGGGTGTTAACACGGTGATTTTGCGAGAAGGTGCTGTCATTGCACAACGCATTTTGGAGAACTTGTAATGGCAAAATTATTTACAAATGCGCGACTATACCAAGAAGATGAACAGGTTTTTAGACCAAACGCATGGTTCGTGGTGGCGAATGATCATATTGTTTCACGTGGAACAAATGATGTGCCAAGTGATTTTTCAAGCTTAGAAACAATTGATTTGCAGGATCACTATGTCATGCCAAGCCTGATTAATACGCATGTGCACATTGCTAATCGCGTATTTCCTGTTGGTGCTAATCAGTTGGTCAAAACTGATGAAGAACGGATTCAAAATGGTTTGGCAAATCTTCAAACGTTGCAACAAAATGGTGTAGCGTTTGCTCGAGCATTAGCAACGACAAATGATTTAGATATTGACATTGCCAAGCGGGCTGAGCAACAAAACTTGATTGGCTTACAAACTGCTGGGCGTGCAATTACAACAGTTGGTGGTCATGGCTCAAAGCAAGGGATCGTGGTTGCAACGCCTACCGAGATGCGGGCTGCCGTGCGTGGTCATTTTCTAGCAGGTGTTGATAACATCAAATTGTTTGCCAGTGGCGGCATTGCTTTTAGCCCTGATGAACAACCTGATGATGTGCAAATGTCATTTGAGTTAATACAAGCAGCTGCTCAAGCAGTTCATGAAAAATCTCATGCTCGTTTGGCAGTCCACGAAGAAGCGCTTGAAGGCGTTAAAATTGCCTTGCGCGCTGGCGCTGATGGCATTGAACATGCTTTTGATGCTGATGATGAAGCGATTAATTTGTTTCTTAAAACGGGTGCAACACTGACGCCAACGCTGATAGCACCCTATGTAATTGTCAAACGTGGGGATGGCATTTTACCAGAATGGATGGTCAAGACAGCTTATAAATGGGCGCCGCGACACATGCGCGCTTTAGGTCAATATGCAAAAGCCGGTGTTAAATTAACACTTGGGACAGATGCCGGATCACCGCTCAATGGCTTCAATGATACGGCGTTAGAGGCGCAATTGATGGTGATGGCGGGTGCAACACCGGCCCAAGTCATACAAGCGGCTACAATTAATGGTGCTGAATTATTACATATTGAATCCGAATATGGGCACCTAAAAGTAGGCGCTTTGGCCAATTTTATCGTCATGGATCAGTCTCCGCTTGAAAATATTACTGCGGTAAATTTGCCAACCGTTTATTATAAAGGTAAACTAGTGTCAGAGGCACCAGACCGTTCTGGTGAATTAGAATACCCATTGAATAAAGGAAGCTTGGACTATTGACAATTCAGCTTATTGCAACTGATTTAGATGGTACGTTTTTGACAGATGACAAGAAGTTTGACCAAACGTTATTTCGGCGTGTTTTGAGTCAATTGAAACGTCAAAATATTGCTTTTGCCATTGCAACTGGCGTTCATCAAGAGCGAATCAACGTTATTTTTAAAGACTTTTTGAATGAACCGATTAATTTTGTGACTAATAACGGTGCGCGTGTCATTAAAAGTGATGGTTCAGTGCTGTTTTCAAAGGCTTTGTCGGTGAAGACGTTAGCACGCATTCAAGATTTTTTAGCCCACTATGATGTTCAACCCGATCGTGGTTTGGTCTTTTCGACTGATGAGACGGCTTATTTGCCACAGTATGCCGACATTCAAAATAGTGAACGTTATTTCAAATTTTTTAAAAATATTGTTCGCTTTGAAAATGTCACAGACATTCCGGAGCCAATATATAAAGTAACAATGAGCTGGCAAAACTTTGATGAATCTCAATTTTATCGTGACGCGCGGCTTGCATTAGGCGCTGATGTCCACATTACGGAAACGGGGACTGGTGCGATTGATATTATAGCGGCTGGGGTTAATAAAGCCGCAGCTCTCAACATTTTAGCAGAAAGCCACGGCATTGATATGGCAGATGTTGTCGCTTTTGGTGACGGTGGCAATGATGTTGAAATGTTATGCGCGGTTGGGCAACCGTTCAAAATGCCAAACGCACGCATCACGGGTGATTATCAAACAGCAGTTGATGATAATAACAACAGCGGTGTGTTGAAAACAATTCAGAAGATAACGCATTTATCATAAAAAAGCATTGCAGTTGTGCAGTGCTTTTATAATACCTGTAAGGAGGCATTATTATGGCATTAGGATTTATTGGCACTGGCGTGATGGGAACGGGCATTATTAATAATTTGCTCAAAGCTGGATATCATGTCACGGTTTATAATCGCACCCAATCAAAGGCAGATGAAGTGATTAGTCATGGCGCCGTATGGGCGGATACACCAGCAGAAGTTGCCCAACAAGCCGATATTGTTTTTAGTATGGTTGGCTATCCGCAAGATGTTGAAGATGTTTGGACCCGAGATGATGGGATTTTTGCCGGTGCTAAACCGGGTACTATTTTAGTGGATATGACCACTTCGACGCCACATTTAGCTGAACAACTGGCACAGACTGGTGCGGATTTAGGCTTTAAAGTCTTAGATGCACCAGTATCTGGTGGTGATATTGGTGCGAAATCCGGCACCCTAACTATTATGGTTGGTGGTGAGGCTGATGTGTTTGAAGCCGTTAAACCTGTTTTTGAAAGCATTGGGCAACAAAATGTGCATGTGGGTACTGCCGGTAAAGGGCAACATATGAAGATGAGCAATAATATTGGTGTTGCCGCAACCGTCATAACAATGGCAGAATCTTTGGTGTACGCTAAAGCAGCTGGCTTAGATTTAGAAACGGCTTATAATGTTTGGCGTCAAGGGGCTGCTGGTTCTTGGTCAATTGATAATTACACGCCACGTGTATTAAAAGGCGATTTTGCTGCCGGATTTTATGCCAAACATTTGCTCAAAGACTTAAGAATTGCACTTGATGCCGCCAAAGAAATGGATATTGACCTCCCTAATACAGTCTTAGCAGAAAAATTGTTTGCAAAATTAAGTGTCGATCATGGGGATGAGGGCGTACAAGCAATTGTGAAATTGTGGGCGGCATTCTCGTCATAATTTGTTGCATTTTTAGTAAATAGTTGCTAATATGGTAGACAGTGTGTCAACACAAAATTTTCTATGTATACCGAGAGATACATAGTCGGAGGATATGATATGAAACGTTCTACCTTAGTCGGCGCAGTTGTCGCCGCTGTTGCAGTTATTGGCATTGGTGCCGCGGTTATCACCAACAATCAGGCTAGTAAAAAGGGCGCTTATAGTGTAGCGCTAGTGACTAGCACTGGCGGTGTTGATGATAAGTCTTTTAACCAATCCGCTTGGGCTGGTATTAAAAAATACGGCGAACAAAATGGGCTCAAACAAGGTGTTAATGGCTATTCTTACTTTGTGTCAAACGATAGCTCAGAAATTAAGTCTAACTTGCAACAAGCTGTTAAGGCCAACTACAAATTAGTTGTTGGTATTAGTTTTATGGGTGGCCCAGCAATGAAACAAGTTGCCAAAGCCAACCCTAAGACGCAATTTGCCATGGTTGAAGCAGAAGTACCATATAAAAACGCTGTTTCAATTATGTTCAAATCGGAACAATCATCTTATCTAGCAGGTGTTGCTGCCGCAACAGCCTCAAAAACAGGTAAAATTGGGTTTGTTGGTGGTGTCAAAGGTGAGGTGTTAAATCACTTTGAAGCCGGCTTTAAAGCCGGTGTATTGGCAACTAATCCTAAGGCAACATTTGTTTCACAGTACGCCAACACATTTACGGATGCGGCTAAAGGTAAGACAATTGCTGCTGCAATGTATGCGAGCGGTGTTGATGTGATATTCCAAGCTGCTGGTGCAACTGGTAACGGTGTTTTTGCTGAAGCTAAGGCTGAAAACCAAGCAACTACTGCAGACAAAAAAGTTTGGGTCGTTGGGGTTGATATGGACCAAAAAGCTGATGGTAACTACACTACCAAAGATGGCCAAAAGAGCAACTTTACGCTAGCGTCAGCTATCAAACGTGTTGATAATGCAGTCGTTTTGGTGGCTAATCAAGGTAAAAAAGGTAACTTCCCCGGTGGCAAAACAGTTACTTATGGCTTGAAAGAAAAAGGTGTCGATATTGCACGTGACAGCATGCCAGACAATGCTTGGCAAGCAGCACAAAAAGCAAAACAACAAATTTTAGCTGGCAAAATTTCAGTGCCAACTGATCCTACAAAAGTTAAACAATAATTAAGGCTAAGTCTAAAACTTTGATTTACTTGTGCTTGGCTTGAATTCATGGTATGATTATTAGCGAATTGCAAAGTTTTTGCAGGTAAAAATCGCGATTGGAGGTGAACACACATGAAGCGTACATACCAACCAAAGAAGCGTCATCGTGAACGCGTACACGGATTCCGTAAGCGTATGAGCACGAGCAACGGTCGTAAAGTTTTGGCTCGCCGTCGTGCAAAGGGCCGCAAGGTTCTATCTGCCTAACAAGGTCGCTGCTCTGCAGTGGCTTTTTTATTTACAAGTTGAAGCTGATACCTGTACTCAGGCAGCTTTGGCAAATCTAATTTTGAATGCGGGTCAACCGCGTACATAATAGGGAGCCGCGTCACGTTATGAGAAAAACATTCCGTATAAAAAAGCCAGAAGAATTTCAACAGGTTTTTAATAAGCATCATTCGGTAGCGAATAAGTATTTTATCGTCTATCAAATGGCTAAAACTGACCAAAAGCACTTTCGTGTTGGTTTATCTGTTAGCAAAAAAGTCGGTAAGGCCCATGACAGAGTGTGGGTAAAGCGGCGCATACGACAGAGTTTATTAGAATTAAAACCACAAATGCCTCAAGAGTTGGATTTATTAGTGATTGCGCGACCAGCCGCCGCACATCAAAGTCAAAAGTTCTTAAAAGAGCAGATGATTCATGTGTTAAAATTGGCTAAGATATTGAAAGAAGAGAATGCATGAAACGTTTTGAGAATATTTTAAAGAGTATTTTAAAGAGTATTGGCCCTATGCCATTAGTGATGTCAGTTGTGGCATTGGGTTTGATTATTGTTTCTGGCTTATCCTATGATGGACAAGTTGCGTCCCATAGTTTTTGGAGTGCCATTGTTGCCGTCTTCACCCGTGCCATCTTAGGCGCATCAAGTTGGTTTGGTAACAATTATGGTATGGGTATTATCCTGTTCACGATTTTCATTCGCTTCTTGATTTTGCCATTGATGGTCTATCAAGTCCGTTCCATGATGAAAATGCAAGTGGTCCAGCCAGCATTGAAGGCCCTGCAAGCCAAATATCCGGGGAAAGATACGGAAAGTCGTCAATTAATGATGGCGGAACAGCAAGCATTATATAAAAATGCTGGCGTTAATCCATTCGCCTCAATGCTACCATTGATTGTTCAAATGCCAATTTTGATTGCGTTGTACCAGTCAATCTGGAATTCACCGGTGTTGCGATCAGGTAAGTTTTTATGGTTAGAATTAGGTAGTAACGATCCGTACTACATTTTGCCAGTATTGGCTGCATTATTCACCTTTGCTTCATCATGGTTGTCAATGCAATCCAATCCAGACCAAAATGGGATAACTAAGGCAATGCCTTACCTATTCCCAGTGATTATCTTCTTCTCAGCCTTGGCAGTGCCTAGTGCATTGTCACTTTACTGGGTTGTGGGTAACGCTTTCCAAACTGTACAAACGTTCTTCTTGCAAAACCCATTCAAAATTCGTCGCGAACGAGAAGCAGCTGTGGCACTTGAAAAAGAAAAGCAACGTAAAATTAAAAAGGCACGTCGCGGTAAGCGTAAGTGATACTCAAAAAGGCAACCAAATGTGAAGTGAACCCCAATAGTTGGACAAAATAAAATTAATTAACTAACAGACTCAGTGGTGAGTTGTCGATATTGAACCGGCGACAAACCATTGAGTTTTTGTTTGATCCGGTGATTGTTGTAATAATT
>NZ_MOWQ01000040.1:0-13733 GCF_002095565.1 Leuconostoc sp. BM2
GCCACCGCAACTTGACTAGTAGCTTTAGGGACATCAATACCAATAACATAGTGCATAATAGCACCTCCTTAAAAAATATTTTAAACAACCACTGAAACCTCACGACCATTTAATTTTCTATACTTGACGTCTAGCGCCTAACTTACTAAGATCAAATTGTGTGGTAAAGCCAGTGAAATGGCCATTTTTTTCTACGACATCTGGTGTCAAAAGGACCAACGACCTAAGTTTCACTACCAATTTTAGAATAAATCTAAAAAAGGTGAAGATCATCTCCGTCGAGAATAATCTTCACCTTTAATGTTAGTAAGTTTTTTAGTATAAGAGCAATTAAAGGCGCTGCGGCTTTTTTATTCAAGTGTTCGGTTTAATTTTACAATCTACCATATGATGACTACACGACAGTGGTCTCCTTTATTTTTATTGTTAACAATATCCATGCTCAAAAATACTTTTTTTGATCTATCACATTAATGATTGAAATGCAATTACCCTCCATAGCGTGTTTTATGCTTACAAGTCGTTTCACTTTTACACCGCACGCTTCAAGCAGACTAAACGATTTAAGCACAAATCGTATTGATAAAGGAGAATAGTTCAAAATAGCAAGTTATGATTGGCTTCATTTTCTTAATTAAATATAAAAAACAATAGGTCTCAAAGCAGAATAACCATCTGTTTTGAGCCTATTGGATTAATTGAAACGCTGTGTTTTTTTCCTTTGCAGCTGTCAAAACTTTTAATGCATAAACGACACAAGTATGCCAGCTATAACCAGAACTAGCGCACCACCAATACGGTTTCCCATTTGAGCAAAAGCAATCAAATTCAACCTATCAGAAGCAGCCAAAACAGCCACATTTCCAGTACCGCCCATACTATTATTAGCTAAACCAGCAGTAATGACCGACTCGACTGGATATAAGCCAAACAATTTACCGAGGAAATAACTTGCCAATGAAATCACAATAATACTCGTTAAGCAAAGTACCACAAACTGCCATGATAATGCACTCAATAGAAGTTTGATATTAACTAACGACATTCCCACTCCTGCCAACAAGGCATGTGTCATGTTCTTAGTAATCACCTGTCCGGACATAATCACAGACTGTTCATAATACTCAGGCAACAAGCCCAAAGCTTTTGTTAATACAATTGACAAAATGATGAAAGCGTATGCATTGATTGATGGAAATAGTGCACTCAAGAGTGTGCCAAATACAAAGAAAGAAACGGATATGATCAAGCCAACACCTATTTGAGTGTAGTCTGGTTTGGGATCTGCTACGACTTGCGCATCAGCATTTTCAGTCTTCAGTAACACACCGTGCCCATTTGACTTGCTGTGTAAGAACAGTTTAGAAACAAGGCCGGCACTAATAATAGCCAGTAAATTACCTAAAATAACGGCGGGGAATAATTTTGACAAAATAACTGCGGCAGAGCTACCAAAGGCGTGAGCATAAATACCTGAAAGTGGTACAATACCAGCGCCAACTCCGCCGGCCATAATAGGCAAACTTGTATACAATACTGCGTGACTAAATCCAACCCCAATCAACATACCAACTAAGCCCACTCCGAAGAAAGTAACTGCCATTGACAAAAATGCTACTGGTAAAAATCGTACCGCTGCACTGAGTAGCATTTTACGATTCATTTTAAAAATTGATGATCCTATAAGGGACACAATGTACAGGCCAAGAAAATCCATGCCGTTGATAAATCCTGATGCTGTTTTGACAGTATCACTAGGAACTATATTGAGATAAACCAACACAGCCATCACTAATATTGTAAAGACTGAACCACCACCCAAATAAGATCTAAAAATTGGTAAATGAGCCCCAATATAATAGAATACATGTCCCATAATAACCAAAGCTAGAATGGCCCCAATCATTGTATTGGGTAACTTATGCGTACTAATGGCTACAATCAAAAGAATAGCCATTACAATATAAGCAACCAATCCAATCCCACTAATTTTAATTTTGTCCACAGCACCTAAAGCACTTTTGAGCTTTGACTTATTGCCGTTTGTTTCTTTTTCGTTTATCATGATTAACTTCTTTCATTTGTTATTATTAACTTCTTTCGTTTGTTATTTTATTCACATAAAATGTTAAAAATTGTCAAAAAAATAGACACAATACTTTTAATCATTTAAGTATTTTTAAGAAAAAAATCTATTTCACTGTTGAAGCGACCTGCGTCTTCGATTTGCGGAAAGTGCCCTGTATTTTTAATTAAAGTTTTAAAAATATTGATATTGTTCTTTTTTTCACAATAATTACTATAATCACCTGCCCATAATGGTGATTTGTCACCGACAACAAATAATTGAGGAACTGTTATGTTAATAACGGTTGTCCGCCAATCCTGTTTCATATGATCTAATAGTAGTCCGTATCCCAAATCAGCATCAAATGGATGATCTGTTTTAAATCTATTACGAATATTTTTCAATGTTGCTGGCATCTGCTGTTCAGTCAATGGTTGCTGCAAAATTAACGGTGCCAATTCAATAAAATTATCCCAATTAAGGTTTTTTATGCCTGCTTGCCAACCGACATCATTAATTAGTTTTGGTGATTCGTCGACTGTAATTATTTTGCTAACATTCGTTTGTCCAAATATTGTCACATACGCCCAAATCACACTAGCACCCATTGAATGACCAATCAAAATGACATTTTCTAACTTTAAGGTTGTAATCAGTTCGTGTAAATCGGCAGCTAAACGCATGATTTTCATATTTTTGGCTGTATGCGCTGAACACCCATGGCTTCTCCAGTCCAAACAAATAATACGGTACCCATTTTCGGAAAAGTATTTAGATTGAAAATACCACGTCTCTTTGATATCAGAGTAGCCCGGTAAAAATATCATGGTTGGACCATCTCCAACATCACTGTAAGCGAGTCTGACGTGATCGTTTGTCACAATGTAGCTCATACTCATAAAGATCCCACCAATCTTGCTAAGAATATGGTTAAAATTAAGTTATCTGCCGCACCGCCCATGCTAAGGTTTCGTTTAATAAACATTTGATCTAAATCATTGAGAAACTTTAGCCCCTCTGGTGTGTAACTACCACCAATTTGGAAAAACGTCATTGACCAGTGCTGCATGTCTTTTGAAATCGTAGCATTACCGGCCCTTTTGATTAGATTAGTATCATCAATATTACCCGCAATCTTCATCAACGTGTTTAATAGTCGTTGATTAAAGTTACCCTGTTGCTCACAGAGAAATGGCAACGCAAGATTCATCACGATTGGAAAGCCTTTTTCAGCCTCACCACGAACACCCGGAATTTTATATTTAATGAATTGACGTTCTCCTGCTGTTTGTCGATTTTGGCTATTGCGTAAGTTGTTTTTAACTAAATCGTTTTTTACGAGATCTTGAGTCATGTCACTAATTACTTTTTGAATCGTCAGTAAGTTAGTAATACTTTTCTGTGTTGCATACGCAACTGCCGTTACCATAATTCCTAACGAGAATACAGCACCTTTATGGGTATTGACACCATTCGTCGCTGCAAACATATCCTTTTCAGCCCTTATGCCAGCATTCCTTAATAATGAAAACATCCTAGGTAAATCTGTCCCTTTAAATTGATTACCAATACGATATGCTTCATTTAAATAAGGTTGTAATGCCAATGAGCTATCTATGAATGTAAAAACCGTCATATCTTTGTGCGCGCCATTACTGATTGGATCTACAAGGCCCGGTTTCGGGGCTAACGATACTTCATAAAGCATGCCAGTAAGTGCTGCATTAACAACTTGACTTTGAGTCATTTGTGGCACAATCATTTTTGATTTTTCAAAATTATGAAGCATCTTATTAATCTGACTGTATCCCTCTGCAAGAGAATGATTACCTTCTTTTATGCAAGTTTTGGCATCTTTTCCACACAACAAACACTTTCTTGGAGTAAATCCAAGTTCTTCGCGAGATAATTGTTTATCAGCATTTTGACACATGACATCTAAATCCAGCAAACGGCCCAGTGGGTGGCTTTCCTCAAAAGTAATCATGATTTTCTTAACTAGTTTCAAACAACCGCTCGTGACAAAAAATATTTCAGGACCAGTGATTTGATCTACAAATGATGCTTCTTTAATAATTTGAAGATCTTTGAAAACTGGGTTCAAGTCATTAATTATGTTTTGGAATACTGACTGTAATTTTGGTGACGTTTTGATAGGTCCGGGCAAGTTAAGCTTGACACTAGTGATGACAGCTGTTGGGAAACTTGCCATTAACTGTTTTTGGTATTTCTCGCGCCATTCTCTATTATCAAGAACTTGCATTAAGTTAATGCGCTCTCCACCTTCAAAATAGTCCATTCGTTTTTCCTTCTGCTTTTATTTGCTATGTACGCGAATCAAATATGATTCGCTTTTAGCCAATAAAATACGCGATCACTTAATCTGCTACTTCTTTGATAACATCAATGACTGAACCATCACGATATTCTGCCACAGCTACTACACGATCTGTAAATTTGAGGGGTGCTGGTTGGCCAACAATTTTTTCAGCCTTTTGTTGCAACTCTTCAATACTGTAAATTGGCAATCCTGGCACTTGCTTTAGCTGTTCTACCAAATCTGTTCTTTTAGGATTAATCGCAATACCAACCTCTGTGACCACAACATCAATTGAATCTCCGGGGGTGATAACAGTATTAACTTTAGGGACAATCGTCGCAATTCTGCCTCGAACTAAGGGTGCAGAAATAATAGTCAATTTGGCAGTTGCAGCGTCTTGATGTCCACCAATTGCACCTCGGATAACGCCATCAGAACCTGACATGACATTGACATTAAAGTTAGTATCAACTTCTAAGGCCGACAAAATAGCAACATCTAATTTATCAACCATTGCGCCTTTGTTAGCAGGATCGGCATACCAAGAAGCATCAATTTCTTGCTGATTAGGACTTAGCTTCATAGAGCTTGCGGCACCCTTATCAAAGTCTTGTACGTCCATTACACGATTAACTAGGCCTTCATTTAAAAGATCAACAGTAGGCTTAGTGATACCGCCCAATGCAAATGAAGCCTTGATGTTTTGGGCCACCATTGCCTCTCTCAAGAATCTAGTTACAGCAAGTGCCGCGCCACCTGATCCTGTTTGAAATGAGAAATCATTCTTGAAATACTTAGAATTAACAATAACGTCATTAACCGTTTTTGCTATCTTTAATTCCTTTGGATCTTTTGTAAATCTTGTCGCACCTGATCCAATTTTGTCGGGATCACCTACTTTATCTACCTTAACGACATAGTCAACCTGAGTCTGCTTAATTGAAGCAGGTGTGTTAGGGTAAGGCATAATCGTGTCTGTAATCAAAACTAGTTTGTCCGCATACTGCGCATCAATCAGTGCATACCCTAGTGACCCAAAAGCAGCGTCACCATTCATGCCGTTAGCATTACCCATTTCGTCTGAATTAGGTACACCTAAAAATGCAACATCAATTTTGATTTCACCTGATTCAATTGCACGTGCACGTGCGCCGTGAGAGCGGAAGATAACTGGATTTTTGAGAATACCATGTGATACCGCATCACCAAGTGTGCCACGCATACCAGAAGAAGTGATATTAGTGACAACACCCTTTTTAATTGCTTCAATCACAATATCATTCATAACATTTGTTAAAGAAGAAGGCGCTAACGTAAGATTTTGATAGTCCATGTCAATAATTTTTCTCATGACTTTGTTAAAGACAAAGTCACCTTCTCGAAAGTGATGATGAAATGAAATTGTCATGCCATCTTTTAAAGTATTTGACAAGACATCATCAATTGAACTTTGAACTTTACTTTCTCCAGTAGTTGCTCGCACCTTAGGACCAACTCTTTGAATCTCAGGATTGCCATAATTTGTGCTTTCAAACACACTATCATCTAATTGTTCCAAAATAGCATCAGGAACGTCGATATTTACTTTATTTTTCAATGTAATTTCCCTCCGAATCTACTAAGTGATTGGCGTTAGCTAGTTTCATCACACGTTGTGCACGCAAGACAACTGGTCTATCAACCATCTGCCCGTTCATTGATATCACACCAGAACCCTTTTGTTTGGCTTCTTCAATAGCAGCAATAACATTTTGCGCATTGTTAATTTCTTTTTCTGTTGGCGCATAAACTTTATTGACCATCTCAATTTGGCGGGGGTTAATCAATGATTTACCGTCAAATCCCAATTGATGAATTAACTGAGTTTCTCGATAAAATCCTTCTTCATCATTCAAATTGGTAAACACAGTGTCAAATGCTGCGATACCGGCGGCACGTGCAGCATGTAAGATAACATTCCGTGCATACAAGAGTTCTTGGCCATCAGGATAACGATGTGTTTTCATATCAGTTGTATAGTCTTCGGCTGATAAAGCGATACCAATCATACGGTCAGAAGCATTAGCATTAGCAATTTCAATCGCATTAACGACACCAAGCGCCGATTCAATAGCTGCCATCATATGTGTTGTGCCAACTGGACGACCAAACTCTTTTTCCGCGTCGGTGATTAGACTTTCCAATTCATGCATCATCGCTGCCGTTTCAACTTTAGGTAATCTAATAACGTCAATACCAGCTTTCACCATTGCTTTAATATCATTTTTATAAAACGGTGTATCTAGTCCATTGATACGCACGACTAATTCTGAAGAACCATAGTCTACTGTTTGAAGCGCTTCATAAACCAGATAACGTGCTGAATCTTTCTCAGCCAAAGAAACTGCATCTTCCAAATCAAACATGATAGAGTCAGCTCCAAAAATTCCTGCATCCTTAACCATAGCTGGGTTATTACCAGGAACAAACATCATTGTGCGACGTAATCGATCGTTATTCATTACAAAACCTCCCAATTTGGTTGATCAACAGCATCTAAAGCTCTTTGAATCGCCGTAAGGGTACGTGCCTTGATAACCATGTCCAATGCCCCTTTATCAACAACTTTCACCACAGCATTTTCTATGCCATACAATCCCAATGTTTCTTTAATTGTTAATTTAATATCATCGGCAAATTGTTTTGCCACATCAGAAACCAAATCAAATTCCACTCCAACTGTCCCTTTGCTTAACATGATTTGAACATCGGAAGATTCTAATGTTCCCGCAATGGCTGTTTTTTTAATTTCCATTAATCTTTTGTCCCTTTCTAATACGTTGTTGCAATTCTAGTAAGTTATTTGAAATAAAATGCTGTGTCGTTTCAGGCACCATTTTTTGCCATACTGTTTCATCTCCTTTATCAATTGCTTCACGGACGGTGCGTGCCGATATAACACCCAGATCACCCGCCGCTAGTTTTCTCTGAATGACATGAACTTCAATTTGCGGATTTAATTCAGAAATTAACTTTTGATTGTACAAGTTAGTGGTGTGTGATAACGGTTCACTGCCAACATATCGACTAGTTATACCTAAAACTGAAGCAATTTTATATTTAAACAATCTGACATCTATTGATGTTTGATAATCAATGGCAGAATCGTTATGTTTTAGAAAATACGCAGGAAACGTCAGATAACTAATGATATAGGCACCACCATTAACCACAATGACATTGGATAGGTCTTGAACACCTGCCTTGACGAGCGCAATACGCTCATCGGTATGAAATAACGAAGCTTCTTGATTTAATACAAACACATAGACAAGTTCATTATCTCGGGATGCCTCTTCAATTAGGAAACGATGACCGTTTGTAAATGGATTGGCATTTATAACAACACTGGCTACTTTATCAATAGGTGTTTTGGGACGCGGAATTGTTGACAAGTATTCCTTAATATCTGGTAATCCTTTTTCCAGCAAAATTCCTTGTTTACACTCAGCCAACGTTTTGAAGCCAATGTATTCAAAACTTTTTTGGTAAATTGGTTTGGTGAAAACAAATTGATGAAAACGTCCCTCAACGGCCATAAAGTTTTCTAGTTTTGTCATGAGTTGATTAAAGAGTGTACTGTGACCCGACATTGTTGTTTCTTGCACTGCAACGTACTTAATCACATCTCCAGCAATTGAACCAGTCCCAATAATTTCCTCGTTTTCATACACCGCGATTGTGATATCTAAAGGATTTAACTCACTATCATCAAAATTTTTGATGCCACAAGCCATTAAAAAATTTTGCCAATCACGTCGCACTGACTTATCCTTTAAATCTATTGTTGTAATTTCATTTGACATCATATCGTTTTAAGCGTGCTGTTTAGCATAATCAACTACAGCTGTTTCTACCGAGTTCACAACGTCATCATCAAAGACAGCTGGTACAATATGGGTGGCATCTGGCTCACTAATCATATTTGCCAAAGCATGTGCAACATTAAGTTGAAGTGCCATGTCAACGTGTTTAATGCCACTTTCTAGCAAACCTTTAAACAAACCAGGGAATACAAGTACATTGTTGACTTGATTTGGCCATTGTGACGAACCAGTAGCAATAACTGCTGCACCAGCTTGTTTAGCATCATCAGGTGAAATTTCTGGTACAGGATTTGCTAATGCAAAAATGATAGGATTCTCGTTCATTCGAGCTACTTGCTTTCCGCTCAAAACATTGGCATCTGACAAACCAATAAATACATCTTGATTTGCAATAACATCGTCTAATGTTTTGCCATCTACTTGAGTAACCTCACGTACAAGCTCTTGCTGGTAACTGTTTGAATTTGCGTCGCCCAAATTAATAACGCCGTTAATGTCTACTAATGTAATATTAGAGATACCAGCCGCAATCAAAATTTTTGTCGTGGCTACACCTGCAGCACCAATACCGTTAACAACAATTTTCAAATCATGAACATTTTTACCAACAACTTTTGCTGCATTAATAATACCCGCTAATACAACAATTGCAGTTCCTGTCTGATCATCGTGATAAACCGGTATGTCAAGTTCATTGCTTAAGCGTCGTTCAATTTCGAACACCTTAGGTGCCGAAATGTCTTCCAAATGAATACCAGCAAAAGATGGTGCAATAGCTTTAACTGTATCAACGAATTGATCAACACTCATTTGATTCAACGCCATGGGTAAAGCATCAACATTTGCAAAATTTTTGTAGATTAATGCTTTACCTTCCACAATTGGCAAACCAGCAGCTGGTCCAATATTGCCTAAACCAAGAACAGCAGATCCATCTGTAATAACCGGAATTAGTTTTCCACTCATTGTGTAATCACGTTTTTTTGACGTATCTTTAGCAATGAGTTTCGCTAGTCCAGCAACGCCTGGTGTGTATGCTTCACTTAAATCAGTTGGTGTAGTGATATCAAAACAAGATTCAATATCGAGTACACCCGTATGTGCTTGATGAATTGAAAGCACTTCATCCATATTTACCATAAATTACTCCTTTTTCTTTTTCAGTTATTACAAAACGCATAACTGATAACAAACTCATTCTATGGTTGTCATTCTAAAAAGTCAACTGTTTTTTTAAAATATTTGAAATAAATTTTGTTTAAATTTTTTATTTTTAAATATTTAAAATCATTTTAGTTTTTTTAAATTAATATTTTTAAAATCATTTATTTTTTTTGAAATAATTTGATATTTTTATAAATTATTTGTACAATTTGTAAAGATAACAAATGGAGGCATTCGTCATGCTCGAAAGAACAATACTTTCCCAAATTGCTGAGGATTATTATTTAAACAAATTGCCGTTCGGTGATATTTCAAAAAAATACAATATTAGTCGTTATTTAGTTAATAAATACCTCAATGAAGCGGTTAAAGTTGGAATTGTTAAGATCGAAATCACTGAAAATTCTAATCGTAATCCGCAGATTGAGCATATTTTGTGCGACAAGTTCAAAGACATCAATTTTTATGTGGTTCAAGATGACATTAACAATATAACAACATCCGAGCACCTTGCTAATTTTGCCGCTACCTACGTTGATGAGGTTCTACAAGATAATAATAAAATTGTTGGTTTAACATGGGGCGAAACCATCTACACCATGATTGATAGTTTAAAAAACAGACCGCTTGAGCGTGTTAAATTCACACAGTTTTTGGGAGAAAACATGAAGTATAATTCAACCGCCGGCTCAATGAGAATGGTTGAAAGAGCCGCAAAAAAAGTTTCTGGTGAATTTTTAACCTTACCAGCACCGTTGTACATTTTAAACGACAGTGTTCGAAATGGTTTGTACTCAGAGCCTTCTTTACAAAATACCATTGCGGTCGCCGATAATATGGATGCGTTGATTACCGGTGTTGGCACAATATTATCGCTTGATTCTATTCCAATTTGGAAGCAAAATTTGAATGCAATTTTTTCTACTGTTAATACTCAAGAAATTGCTGGCTTGATTTATGGTCGCCCTTACGATATTAATGGTCGTTTTTTAAATCTTGAAGCCGATAAAGTGTTGGGTCTTAGCATTGACCAAATATTGAAGGTCCCAAAAAGAATTTGCTTGGTGAGAGGAAAATCAAAATATAAGCCAGTTATTGGTGCAATCAAAGGCAAATTAATTACCGACGTCATCATGACGGAAGGTATGGCGTATAAAATTTTGAATGAAACATCCTAAATCCAAATTGCAAACTCAAATGCTATGATTCATGATTAAAACTTCGCGCCGGTGTTATATTTCGATGGCAATGCGCTTAGTTGTTATAGCTAAGTAGGCTGAACAATGTCTTGGATTAACGTTTGCTTTTTTGTGGTATAGTTGACAACTGTCATTTCTACATTCTCATGAAAGTCCTTTAATTGGCATCAAAAAAGCAATCTTTAATGTTTAAGAAACAAAGAAGATTGCTTTTAATGTGCTATCTGCTAATTACAAATCGTCACTAAATTACTAACAAATTATAAATAAAAAAGAAGTTAAATTGCTTAAAAAAATAATTTTTTGAAGCATCAGCTGCTACTTAATGTTAGTTCGTAGCATCATTTTTCATGAGATAACGGTAAGTTCCAAAGCCAAATACAAATGCGACGATTGGTATGCCAATTAATATAACCCATAATGCGGTCGATTTAGAAATCGGTTGTGTTAACAAATCAGCAAAACCCGGAATTCGGCTACCAATACCCAGTAGCGTATCAAGTACAATCAAACCATAAATAGTAATTAAAAAAGGCATCCGTTTACGCTCAACTAGGAAAATGATTGTTGTGATAACAAATAAAATTAGGATTGTACCAATACCCCACCAACCCGGTAAACTCAAAGAAAGTGGTGTTTTCAGGAAAACACTTCCTATGATCAGGCCAACAAAAATCAAAGCATAAGCAGTGTAACTAGTATATTTTTTGAATTTACTTTTTTGATATGTTTCTTGCCCTATCAACCATAAAACGCCTAGAGACCAAATGAAACCAAGTAAGCCAGTTATCATTAAATTACCAAGGTCCAATTTTGCTGAAGGTACTGCCATGCTGGGAATGGTAAAGAAGAGAACATAACCAAACAAGATATAGCAAGCTAGTTTGAAAGTTTCAAAAAAAGATTTGGGTAATGTTTGCAATATTTCATCAGCCAAGGCTTGTGGATTTTTACCAAAATAGTTTTCGGCAGATTGTCCATTACTTTGAGCGTCAATTAAGTCGTGCAGCATGTCTAACAGGAGTTGCTCTACATCTCTTTCTCTATTAAACGTTGATTTGCCACGGATATAGGTTAGCAAATCCTCATAGTATTGTTTGTTTGCTGAATTTAATTTTGCTCGTAACTGATTGTTTCCATTAATCAAATTATCGTTGTTCATGAATCATTCCTTCTTTCATTGATTAAATCATTGACATTGAGTGACAACGTATCCCATTTATTTAGAAATATTTGCCGGGCTTGTTTACCAGTGGCCGTTATATGGTAATATTTGCGTTGTGGCCCATCTTTTGACGGTTGCATTTTACCTATAATCAGACCTTTTTTTTCCATACTCATCAATAATGGATAGATTGTGCCCTTTGGCACATCAGCAAATCCATATCTTGAAAGTTCTTGACTGATTGCATAACCATAATAAGGTCGCTGATTAATTAGAATCAACAAACAACCTTGCAGAATACCTTTAAGCATTTGACTGGAAATATCATTTTGCGGCAAGTGATCACCCCTTCTCCTCTATTATGTATTGCATACTAGTAGTGTAACACAAATCACTAGTTTGTAAAGCAAAATAGTAATAATAAATAAATTAACGACAATATCAGATTAAATCTGCCTATACACAACAATACGATTACGTACCAATATTGCCAAAAAGGTAAGGTGACTTTGCTGCATCACCTTACCTTTTAAATTGAATTTTACTAAATTATTATTGACTCATTCAACTAAGATCACGCTAGAAAATGAATGATTTTATCAAACGCAATTTGTTTATTGCCGACTTGACAGTGCCTCTCCCCACCACTTGCCTGATCAAATAAATAGGTGGTGACGGATTGGGCGTTGATTAATGACTTAGCTACGTCATCAACTGTTGCTGTTGGCACATACATATCATGATCACCAGCTAATAATAAGACATCTTGTGTAATCTTGTCCTCAATACCAGCCATTGTAAACTTTGAAATAGCTTTGATTAAATCCGATGGCTTTTTTGTATGCATCACTTCATTGCCTTTTTGAATTTTAAAGGCCATATCCACATCGTTTTGGGTTGCCGCCATGATTTTACGATTAACTAGGGCTGCAATCACTGGATTGTTGATTTTATGGACTGCATTCACTGCCTTATCAGGTAATTTCATTGTCAAAGAATCCATCATACTATAATAGACATCAAAGGCAATCACTTTTTTAATTCTAGGTTCAAACGCAGCGGCCCGCATTGACAGATAACCACCTAAGGACATCCCCATCAAGTCAGCTTCCTCAATGTTATAATAATCAAAAACAGCCTTAACAGGAAGCTCCCATTGGTAAGTCATTGGTAAACCATATTTCAGCGCCATTCCTTGACCAGGTCCTTCAAATAATACGAAATTATATGTTTTTAACACACCAACACAATGAGCCAATACCAAGCGAATTAATTCTTCTAAGTAAGAATCAAACCCGCCATGAAAAATCAAAGTGTTTGTAGCACCCACCTGACGGACAATTGCAACTGGTATTTTACCATTTTGATAAGGTATTTGATCAAATTGAATTTGAGATTTGTCAATGGATTGATAATAATTTGACTTAAACAATGAGTAGGTTTGCGCTTTGATTGGATCATCTTCACCAACAAAAAAATCTGCAAGTTGGTAGTAAGCAGATGATAGTGCATACTGTTTTGCATTTTCAGCTTTCTGTCCTAATGCCATCCAAACCGAAATCCAGCTTTTAACATCGGTAATTTGCTTTGCAGCAGCATAGACGTCAGCCTGAACCGTTTCATTTTCATAAAAAGGTTCAATGAAGCGGTTGATTTGAAAATTGAATTGTTCGTCTGTATGATAATTCTGATACATATTGTATCCTCCTCGTATAGTAAGTTTAAAGACTTACATTATTTTTTATTTTTATGACTGTTTTCTCTTCACTAATTGAACACCGTATGATAGTCTCTAATTGTCATTGGCTTTGGTCAACTGGTATTGGTTTGATCCCCCTGTAGTTTAACTACTTTAAAAGACTGCCGCCCTGACAATCACTGCAATCGCCAACCACATGCTGTATCGATTATGCTGGCCACTGATATTGAGTAGTATCAGTTGTAGCTTGGA